>CADCUU010000235.1 GCA_902805995.1 uncultured Rubellimicrobium sp. | reverse complement strand
GCGATCATCCCTTGCCTCCAAGCCGAACCAGGGGGCGGCGTGCCGCAGGATCGTGGCGAGGTCCGACATCTCCGTCCGGAAGCCCAGCGCCTCTGCCGCGCGGGAGGGGTCGGCGGTCAGGACGGGCGGGTCGCCCGGACGCCGTGGGCCCTCGACGATGGGCAGGGGCCGCCCGGTCATGCCCTCAATGGCGGCCCCGATCTCCCGCACCGAGGTACCCCGGCCCGTGCCGAGGTTGAGCGCGAGGCTCCCGCCCCCCTCCTCAAGGTGTTGCAGCGCGAGAAGATGCGCGCGGGCGAGGTCGTGGACGTGGATGTAGTCGCGGATGCAGGTGCCGTCCGGCGTGTCGTAGTCCGTCCCCATGATCCGCAGCGGCCCGCCCCGGCCCGTGGCCGCCATCAGCGCCAGCGGGATCAGGTGCGTCTCGGGCTCGTGCCGCTCGCCCATCCGGCCCCAGGGATCGGCCCCCGCCGCATTGAAGTAGCGCAGCGCCACGAAATGCGTTCCGTAGGCCGCCGCATGGTCGCGCAGCATCTCCTCACCCACGAGCTTGGTGCGGCCGTAGGGGTTGATCGGGCGCTGGGGGTCGGTTTCCCGGATCGGCAGGCGGTCAGGTATGCCGTAGGTCGCGCAGGAGGAGGAGAAGACCACCCGGTCCACGCCGGCCGCCCGCGCGCCTTGCAGAAGGCCGATCATCCCGCCGACGTTGTTGTCCCAGTAGTCGGCCGGATGCGTGACGGACTCGCCCACATAGGCCTTGGCGGCAAAGTGGATGATGGCTGTCGCACCGTGACTGCGCAGAGCCCGGGCCACCGCCTCGGCGTCGCGCACGTCGCCCCGCACGAGGGGCAGCCCGCCCAGCGCATCCGCGTGGCCCGTGGACAGGTTGTCGAAGGCCACGGGCCGCCACCCCCCTTCGGCAAGGAGGCGACAGGTCTGCGAGCCAATGAACCCGGCCCCGCCGGTTACAAGAACAGTCGATCCCATGATGCTCACCCGGCCCGGACGACACTGACGGGCCGGTCGCGGCCGGCCAGCTCCTCGCGGAAATGCGCGATGGTCATGGCCAGCCCTTTGGCCAGGGGGATGCGGGGCTCCCATCCGAGTTCGCGCTTGGCGCGGCCCAGATCGGGCCGGCGCTGCCGCGGGTCATCCTGGGGCATGGGCTTGTGGAGGAGCGGGCTGTCGGAGCCTGTCTGCGCCAGCACCATGTCGGCCAGTTCCCGCACGGTGAACTCGCCGGGGTTTCCGAGGTTCACGGGGCCGCGCGCGTCGGACCGCATCAGCCGCAGGAGCCCCTCCACGAGGTCGTCCACGTAGCAGAAGGATCGCGTCTGCTGCCCCTCGCCATGGATGGTGAGGGCCTCGCCCATCAGGGCCTGACGCACGAAGTTGGATACGACGCGCCCGTCCTCGGGGCTCATCCGCGGCCCGTAGGTGTTGAAGATGCGCGCGACCCGCACCTCCACGCCCAGGCGCTCGTATTCGAAGAACAGCGTCTCGGCCGACCGCTTGCCTTCGTCGTAGCAGGCGCGCGGACCCCAGGTGTTGACCGATCCGCGATAGCTCTCGGCCTGGAGGGACACGTCGGGATCGCCATAAACCTCGGAGGTGGAGGCCTGGAAGATCCGCGCCTGCTTTTCGCGCGCGAGTTCCAGGAGGTTGAGGCTCCCGTTCACGCAGGTGCGGAAGGTATGGAGCGGGTCGAGCTGGTACTGCGGGGGCGACGCCGCGCAAGCGAGGTTCCAGATCTCGTCCAGCGGCCCTTCGATGGCGACGGGTTGCACGATGTCATGCCGCACGAACGAGAACCGCGATTCGCTCATCAGCGGCGCGAGGTTCGACAGCCGCCCCGTCTGGAGGTTGTCGAGGCAGATCACCTCGTGCCCCTCGGCCACGAGCCGCGCCGCCAGATGGGAGCCCACGAACCCCGCGCCGCCCGCGATCAGAATCCGACGAGGTTCGCGACGGACGGAGCCCGCCCGGTCGTCCATGATCGTCCCGTCCTGTGACAAGTCACCACCTCCGTCGCTACGGCTTCGGAAAACCCGTGTCGTCGGAGCCCGGCTCGGACCATTCAGAGGACCTGACCATGGGTCAAAGATCCTGGCACCCACGAGGCTCCTTCGCCTCTTTTATTTCCCTTGAGGGGCGCCTCTGTCAATCTTGGAACACAATTACGTCTAAGTTTCCATAATCAATCTACAAACATAAATCACTGAAAGCATTGTTTCATCCTGGCCGCACATTAATTCACCTAGGGGTTGTATTCTTCGCAGAGCTGCCCGGAAATGGAGAAGTCTTGCGAATCCCGCACATGCTCTGGAGCGGCGATGCGCGATCAGTAATGCATTCAAGACACGGGCGGGACGGCGATGCCGTCAGGCCACCATCGCCTCGGCCGCCCGCAGGTCCACGCTGACGAGCTGACTCACCCCGCGCTCGGCCATGGTGACGCCGTAGAGACGGTCCATGCGGGCCATCGTCACTGCATGGTGCGTGATGACAAGGAAGCGCGTCCGCGTTTCCCGCGACATGGAATCGAGAAGGTCGCAGAAGCGCCCGACATTCGCGTCGTCGAGCGGCGCGTCCACTTCGTCGAGGACGCAGACCGGCGCGGGCGCGACAAGGAATACCGCAAAGATCAGCGCCAGCGCGGTCAGCGTCTGCTCACCCCCCGACAGAAGCGACAGCGTGCCCAGGGTCTTGCCGGGCGGTTGCGCCATGATCTCCACGCCCGCCTCCAGCGGGTCCTCTCCGTCCACCCAGGTCAACCGGGCCTCTCCCCCGCCGAAGAGGAGCCGGAAGAGACGGCCGAATTCGGCATTCACCCGTCCGAAGGCTTCAAGCATCCGCTCCCGCCCCTCGCGGTTGAGGGCACCCAAAGCCTTACGCAGTTCTGCGACCGCGGCTTCCAGATCCGCCGCCTCGCGGAGGAGGAGCCCTTGCTCCTCGCGCAGGGCGCGGGCGTCCTCCTCGGCGCGCAGGTTCACCGGGCCGATGGCGTCGCGCTTGCGCCGCAGGGACGCGAGTTCGGTTTGGACTGCGGTCTCGGCGGGAATGGCGCGCGGATCGCCCCCGAGAGCGTCCAGAAGCTCGCGCGGGCCCTGCCCCCGTTCCTCCTGCAGCCGCGTCAGAGCTTGGGTCGCGCGGGCCTCCGCCGCCTCGCGCGCAACCTCCGCTCCGGCCCGGCCCTCGCGCGCGACGGAGGCCGCCCGTTCGGCCGCACGCTCCGCCTCCTGCAGGGCGGACAAAGCGGCCTCCGCCTCGGCCAGCCCGGCCTGTGCCGCGCCCCGCCGCGCCTCGGCCTCCGCGATCCGCTCGGCCAAGTCCTCGGCCCGTTCGGCGATGCTCTCTGGCTCGGCTTCGGCTTCCTCCAGTTCCTCGGCCAGCCGTTCGCGCCGCGCGGCCAGATCCTCGGCCCGGGCGATCGCCGCCTCCTGGCGTCCGCGCCAAAGGCCCTCCTCCCGCGCAATGTCCTGAAGCCTGCGCGCCCGGGCCCCAGCCGCGCGCCGAAGCTCGTCCTCGGCCCCCCGCGCCGAGAGGAGCGCCGCGCGAGCCGCCGCCACCCGCGCACCCGCCTCCGCCGCGACGGCCCGGGCCTCGCGCGGGTCGGGGAGTGCGGCCAGGACCTCATTCGCGCCCTCCAGCGCCTCCTCCGCCGCTTCAACCGCAGCTTCGGCCCGCTCACGCGCGTCCCGCGCCGCCTCCTCCTTGGCCCCGGCGAGCGCCCGGTCCGCCTCGGCCCGGCCCGCCACCCGCTGAGCTTCGCCGGCCAGCCGCTCCGCCGCCTTACGCGCGCCCCGTGCGGCCTCGGTGGCGGCCTGCGCCTCGGTCAGGGTTCGGGCCGCGGCGACCTGCCGGACCTTGGCCTCTGCGGCACGCCCAGCCGCCGCGTCTGCCTCCTCCTCAAGGAGCGGAAGCCGCGCCGCCCGTCGCAGGGCCTCGGCCTCGGCGGCGGCCTCGCCCGCATCGGCCGCGAGGACCCGGAACCCGTCCCAGCGCCAGAAATCCCCCTCACGCGTGACCAGCCGCTGCCCGGGTCGCAGGGCGGGCCAGAGCGCCGCGCCCTCGGACGCCTCCACAAGGCCCACCTGCGACAGCCGCCGCGCCAGTTCGGGCGGAGCCTCGACCAGCGCGCCCAGCGCCATGACGCCGTCGGGCAGCGGCGGCGCATCGTCGTAGGGCGGCAGCCGCGTCCAGCCCGACCCCGCCTCCGCCACCGGGGCGCGGAGGTCACGCCCGAGCGCCACGGCCACCGCCGTTTCCAGCCCCGCAGGCACCTCAAGCCCGTCGCCGACCTGTCCCCGCCGCGATCCGTCCGCCGCCACGAGCCGCTGCAGCGTCCGCAACTCCGCCGCGACCCCGGCGGCCTGAGCCTCGGCTTCGGCGGCCCCGGCCCGGGCGCGGGACGCGGACTCCTGCGCGGGGGCCAGCGCATCCTCGG
>CADCUU010000234.1 GCA_902805995.1 uncultured Rubellimicrobium sp. | reverse complement strand
CGGCTGGCCAACGCTGGGCAATTGGACTGGAGCCGCGCCAGCCTGGACAGCGCCTCCGTAGCAGCGAAAAGGGGGGTGCCGAAACCGGCCCGAACCCGACGGATCGCGGCAAACCGGGCACGAAGCGGCACCTTGTGGTCGACCGCAGGGGCACGCCGCTCGGGGTCCGCCTGAGCCCGGCCAACCGGCACGACAGCCTCATGCTGGCTCCGACCTTGGACGCCGTGCCCGGTGTGCGACACGGCCGAGGTCGACCCCGCAAACGTCCCAAGAAGCTCCACGCCGACAAGGCCTACGATCACCGCCGCTGCCGCAAGGAGTGCCGCGCCCGGTCCATCCGGGCGCGCATCGCCCGGCGGGGCGTGGACAGCAGCGAGAAGCTCGGTCGACACCGCTGGGTCGTCGAGCGCACCCTGGCGTGGCTCAACCGCTTCCGTCGCCTCGCGATCCGCTATGAGCGGCGCGCCGACATCCACGAAGCCTTCACTCTCCTAGGCTGCGCCCTCATCTGCCTCAACCAGATCAGAAGGTTTTGTTAGGTGCTGTAAGTGGCTGTCGCCCTGTGACCGAGCCCGCAGCGCTTCCAGCAGCTGGTCGAATCTTGCATCGGTAGTACCTTGGTCCAGCGGCAGAGGATAAACCTTCAAGAGACCAGACCGAAGCATCTGGTCTATGGTGATGTGAAGATCAGACATGCCAAAGAATAGGTCGACTCGGACCACGCTGTGCCGGGACATGGTTAGCTTCCCCTTACGGTCAAACGACGGATACAGGGACCATCCCGCCCGGTTCAACCTATGGTAGAAACGCTGAGCCGTTGGGTTGGTTCATGCTCGGTTCGCTTAAATTTCGGTGCGATCTATATGGGGCAGATGCTGCAACAGCCTGGGTACATCTAGGCACCGCCTCCATGCGGTGCATCCGTAAGGCTATCGAATGGATCATCGACTGGGACACTGTCCACGAGCAGTGGGAACGCTCGGCGAACGCTACAAACGCGAAGGGCAGTGTTGGTGCTCCTTGGAGCGATGTCGTCGTTAGAACTGATGAGATGAAGATGGGTGCTCTGTCGATTTGCACGCAGCGCCATGTCGCCTCCTCCCCCATGAGCGGACCCGCGTTGACCGCAGGGCCTGTTCGGGCTGAATCAACCATAGGGCTAGGGTGATCATGCGCAATCAACTTCTAGTAGAGCGCCCGCGACCTACTCTTGGTGGGGCTTCTCTGCCCTAGATACTCGTCGCGGAGGGCCGTACTCAAATACCAAGGGTGCCTTCCGACTGTCTTGTCCGATACGGTCGTGAGCGAGCCCATGAGCAACAAGAAGATGGTCAGGCAGGCAACGTTAGCCAAGCCCAAGAGCCCGCTACTTTTCTCCTGCAACCCTGACTAACAGCACCTAACAAAACCGTCTGATTTGGTTGAGGCAGATGAGGGCGCAGCCGAGGGTGGTGAAGGCTTCATGGATGTCGGCACGCCGCTCGTAGCGGATCGCGAGGCGGCGGAAGCGGTTGAGCCAGGCCAACGTGCGCTCCACCACCCACCTGTGCCGGCCCAACTTCTCGCTCGTGTCGACGCCCCGTCTTGCGATGCGGGGCGCGATAGATCGGGCGCGGCACTCCTTGCGGCAGCGGCGGTGATCGTAAGCCTTGTCGGCGTGGAGCTTGCGGGGGCGCTTACGCGGCCTGCCGCGCCCATGACGCACGCCGGGCACGGCATCCAAGGTTGGGGCCAACATCATGCTGTCGTGCCGGTTGGCGGGGCTCAGGCGGACTCCGAGCGGGGTGCCTCGGCGGTCGACCACAAGATGGCGCTTCGTGCCCGGTTTGCCGCGATCCGTCGGGTTCGGGCCGGTTTCGGCACCCCCCTTTTCGCTGCTACGGAGGCGCTGTCCAGGCTGGCGCGGCTCCAGTCCAGATGCCCGGCATCCGAAAGGCGCTCCAGCAGCACACGATGCAGTGCGGCCCAGACGCCGGCCTCCTGCCAGTCCCGCAACCGCCGCCAGCAGGTCATCCCCGAGCAGCCCAACTCGCGCGGCAGCATCTCCCAAGGGATGCCGGACCGCAGCACGAAGATGATGCCGGACAGCGCCAGGCGGTCATCACATCGAGGTCGACCGCCCCGGGGCTTTGGTGGTTCAGAAGGCAGCAACGGCTTGATCGCGGCCCACAACTCATCAGTCACAAGGGGCTTTCTCATAGCCCCTCAACGCTCAAACGCCGGTTTTGTTAGATGCTGTAAGGGATGTGCTCGCCAGAGGCTTCAAGGCCTCTGCTTGAAAGAGCGGGGGCCTGATCGCGTTCGCCGCTGGTGGTAGGAGGCACGGTCAGCATGCCCCAGAAGATTGGTCTGTCCGATAGATATCGAGCACCAGCCCAAAGTGGTCCGACAGCTTGAGACCCTTGGGATCTTCACCTGGCAGCTTGCCTATCACCTCCGCCGTGGGATTGCTGGTGTGGGCCGGATGATCGATGGCGGCGCGCCCGGTGGCATCCTTCACGCCTGCTGTTGCCACCGCAAACTCGGGCGTCATCGCATGGAAGAGGGCACTGTAGGCGCGCTCCGGCTGCGAGACGCGGGGGATACGCTGGTTGAGGTCCCCCAGCAGGATACAGGGCCGCGTGGGTACGGGCGCGAGTAAGGGTGCAAGCGCTTCGAGGTAGCTCATGTGCTCCTCCCAGGGTCGGCGATCACGTCGACCACCGGTCACTGGCGCATGGCTCTAAGGAATGCACACGCCGAGGAGCTTGATTGGACCCAAGGGTGTGTCGTTGTCCCGGAGACGAACCGCCCGAGTGGCAGATGAGCGCTTCCCGCCCGATCAACCTCGCGCCACGGCCAGCGGAACCAGAGGATCACCTTGCGCCGCCCGGGCTTGGGGCCGTAGCCGTAGTCCTTCTCCGCCTCAATCTGATGCCCACCGCTCAGAAGGTCGACATGGCTCTCGGTCAGGCGGCTGAGGTCCGGGCTTCAGGTCGCGAAATGACGCCGGATGGCTTGGGCCGCGCGCGAGTTGGGCCTCCGCCACCCAAGGTTCCACAACGCGATCCGCAGGCTTTGCATCCGATCTCCGGCTCGACTTGTCAGGGCCGACACGGCGAGCCCCTGTTCCTGCTCTATCCTCAGACCGCCCAAGGGCTGGAGGCAAGCAGGTCGTGAGGCGGGCCCTCCGGCTTGGCTTAGCCTCCGCGGGATATCAGGCACATCCCGCAGCAACGGCTCGGGGCTAAGGCGCGCGTAATTTCGCGCCTGCTTGCGCACCCCCGTGAAACAAGAAGGCTCCCCGGAGGGAGCCCTGGAGAGGATGGGACCGGGCCTCAAGCCCGCCGTGTATGAGAAACTCCCGCAATGCGTCAGGCAGTGCTGGAATTCCTTGGGCGGCGCCTCAGTGATGCGCGGCCTCGTTGAGACGCCGTCCGTCAGGGCCGAAGCGGTTCAGCTGCGCCTCGTCGAAGCCGAGCCGCAGGACGTCGCCCAGCGCGACTTGCGGCTGGCCGGGAAGGATCGCGACGGCCCGCTTGGGTGCCCCACCATCGTGCAACTCGCCATGCACCACGGTTTCGGTGCCCAGCGCCTCGATCAGCGCGACGCGGAGGTCGAAGCCCGGCTCGGTGCTCTGCGCCAAGCGGAGGTGCTGCGGGCGAAGGCCAACCGTGACCTCGCTGCCCTCAGCGAGGTCGGTCACGGGGACGCGCAGGCCCCCGGGCAGGGCGGCCGTCCCACGCTCGACCCGGCCGGGGAAGAGATTCATCGATGGCGCGCCGATGAAGCCCGCGACGAAGAGGTTGGCGGGCCGGTTGAAGAGATCGAG
The DNA here is from genome assembly GCA_902805995.1 of uncultured Rubellimicrobium sp. Classification (GTDB taxonomy): domain Bacteria; phylum Pseudomonadota; class Alphaproteobacteria; order Rhodobacterales; family Rhodobacteraceae; genus Rubellimicrobium. The sequence goes on along the minus strand of CADCUU010000234.1, from coordinate 657 downwards.
CGGACGGGCGATCTGCTCGACCTTGCCGGCGCGGAGGACCACGATGCGGGAGGCGAGGGTCATGGCCTCGATCTGGTCGTGGGTCACGTAGATCATCGTGATCCCGAGCCGGGCATGCAGCGCCGCGAGTTCGGCCCGCATCGAGACTCGCAACTCGGCGTCGAGGTTCGAGAGGGGCTCGTCCAGAAGGAAGGCCGTGGGGTTCCGGACGATCGCGCGCCCGATCGCCACCCGCTGCCGCTGCCCGCCTGAGAGCTGGGTGGGGCGGCGGTCGAGCAGCGGCTCGATATTCAGCATCCTCGCGGCCTCGCCGGTGCGGCGAGAGATCTCATCCCTTGGCATGCGCGTGTTCTCGAGCCCGAATGACAGATTCTGGCGCACGGTCATGTGGGGGTAGAGCGCGTAGGATTGGAACACCATTGCGAGGCCTCGGTTGGCAGCCGAGACCTGCGTCACGTCGCGCCCGTCGATCTCAACGGTGCCGGAGGTCGGGCGGTCGAGACCGGAGATGAGCCGCAGGAGCGTGGACTTACCGCAACCCGAGGGGCCCACAAAGACGACGAACTCGCCTGCCTCGATGGAGAGATCGACACCGTGGATGACCTCCACACCGCCGAAGCTTTTTGTCACATCCCTCAGCGCGATCTGGCTCATGCC
>CADCUU010000233.1 GCA_902805995.1 uncultured Rubellimicrobium sp. | reverse complement strand
GGACACGCCCTTGGTCCCGTCGCCGCCGCCCGGGGCCTTGGCGAGGACGAGGTGGATGATGTTCTCCGCAAGGTCATGCTCGCCGGAGGAAATGAAGATCTTCTGGCCGGTGATGGCGTAGGTGCCGTCGCCGTTGGGGACCGCGCGCGTCCGCATGATGCCGAGGTCGGTGCCGGCATGCGGCTCCGTGAGGTTCATGGTGCCCGTCCACTCGCAGGTGGTGAGCTTGGGCAGGTAGGTGCGCTTCTGCTGGTCGGAGCCGTGGATGTGGATCGCGGAATAGGCGCCGTGGGTCAGGCCCTGGTACATGTTGAAGGCCATGTTCGCGGATACGAACGCCTCCTGCGCGGCGGTGTGCATCACGTAGGGCAGGCCCTGTCCGCCGTAGTCCGGGTCGCAGTCGATGGAGGTCCAGCCGCCGTCGCGCATGGCACGCATGGCGTCCTGGAAACCTGGCGGCGTGCGGACCACGCCGTTTTCCAAGACGCAGCCGACCTGGTCCCCCACCTGGTTGAGGGGGAGCAGGACTTCGGAGGCGACGCGTCCCGCCTCCTCCAGAATGGCGCCGGTCGTGTCGGGGTCGAGATCCGCGAAGCCCGGGCAGTCGTCCTCGCTCACCCGGAGGACCTCGTGAAGGACGAACTGCATGTCCTTGATCGGGCTCTGGTAGATCGGCATCCCTGTTGGTCCCCTCGCGAGTCTGGTGTCGTTTCGGGCGCCCGTCAGCGGATCAGGCGGCGGAGGCCCGGGTCTCCTTGGAAAGCTCCTTGCGGCCCCAGGCGAGCTGGTCCTCGAGCTCCTTGATGGCGCTGTCGAGAGCGGCGCGGCGATCCCTCATCTCCGTCAGGTGGGATTCGGCGATCTCGCAGGTCTTGGCGAGTTGCTTGGTGCGGCCCTTGCCGCCTTCCCAGAGGTCGAGGAGCTGACGGATCTCCTCCAGGGAAAATCCGAATCGCTTGCCACGCAGGATGAGCGTGAGCCGCGCGCGGTCGGACTTGGTGAACAGTCGTTTGGTGCCCTGGCGTACGGGGAACAGCAGTTCCTTGGCTTCGTAGAAGCGAAGCGCCCGCGGGGTCACGTCGAACTTGTCGCACATCTCGCGAATGGTCATCACTTGATCGGTCATGGGTTGGCCCTCTTGTTCTTGCCGCCTCAACGGGGCGCGAAATGGGCCAGTTCCTAGATACTTACAAGCATGTGACACATTGACGTTAACGTAACGCGGCGTCACGTCCTCGTGTAACTTGGCGTCAGGTGCCGAGACCTTGGGCGGTGTCAGCTCTAAGTCCCTGAAGTTCCGACAAAGTTTCTTCGATCTGACGGCGCTGTTCGCTTAGGGCGGCGATCTGCCGATCGGCCATTTCGAGGAATTTTCGCATCTGAACCTCGGTCCCTTCCTTCTCGTAGATGAGGAGCCATTGGCGGATTTCCTCGAGCGAGAAGCCAAAGCGGCGGCCGCGCAGAATCAGGGTCATGCGCGCGACCTCCCTCGGGCCGTAGAAGCGGGCGCGGCCGTCCTTCTGGGGGGAGAGGAGCTCGATGTATTCGTAGTAGCGCAGCGTTCGCGGCGTCACGTCGAAGCGCGCGCACATATCCTTGAAAGACAGGCTGCTGTCGGGTTTCGTTGGCATGGTGTCCCCTTTGCGAAAGCCTAGCCGCCCCCGCGCGGTCCGGCAACCGCGCGACGCAGGGTTCCGGCTTGCGCATGGCCGCGCGGCTGCCATTCTGCCGCGCCATGACCGACCCGCTATCGCATCCGGAGCGCGAGGCGCTCGCCCACCGTTTCATCGCGGCGCTGCCCTATGCCCGCGCGCTGGGCCTGCGCTTCGTCACGCTGGGCGAGGGGACGGCGGAGATCGCGATGCCCTGGGATGCGCGGCTGGTGGGCGACCCTGAATCAGGCGTGCTGCACGGGGGCGCGGTCTTCGCGCTCATGGACACCTGCGCGGGAGCGGCGGTGATGGCGCATCCCTCCGCGCCGCTGGGGACGGCGACGCTGGACCTGCGCATCGACTACATGCGCGCCGCCGCGCCGGGGCGGGAGATCGTGGCGCGGGCGGAATGCTACCACACGACCCGCACGGTGGCCTTCGTGCGCGCGACGGCCTCGGACGGGGAGGACCGGCCGCTGGCCACGGCGACCGCCGCCTTCACGCTGGAGTGGCCGCGATGAGGGCGCCGCCCGAGCCTGTTGGCATCCTCAAGGGCCGGCGCGATGCCGCCTTGGGGCGAATCGTGGGGGGCGTGCCGTTCATCGCGTTCCTCGGCATCCGCTTCGACCGGCGGGGCGACGAGCTGACGGCGGTGATGCCGTTCCGTGAGGAGCTGATCGGCAATCCGTTTCTGCCCGCGCTGCATGGTGGCGCGACCGCGGGGTTCCTTGAGACGACGGCCCTCGTGGAGCTGGCGTGGCAGGCGAGCTGGGATGAGATGGAGGCCGAGCGGCATGTGCCGGACGGCCCGCTGCGGCTGCCCAAGACCATCGACTTCACGGTGGACTACCTGCGGTCGGGCCTGCCGCGCGACGCCTATGCGCGGGCGCGCGTGAACCGGTCCGGGCGGCGCTACGCCAGCGTCCATGTGGAGGCGTGGCAGGACAACCGGGCCCGGCTCTTCGCGCAGGCCACCGGGCATTTCCTTATGCCAGAGCCCGAGCCCGGATCTAGGCCCGAATCTGGGCCCGCGGCGGGGTGACGGCAGAGGCCATCACCCACGGGCGGGTCCTGCGGATCGCGCTGCCCGTGGTGCTGTCGAACGCGACCGTGCCGCTGCTGGGCGCGGTGGACACGGCCGTGATCGGGCAGATGGGGCAGGCCGCGCCGCTGGGGGCGGTGGCGATCGGGGCGGTGGTGCTGACCTCGGTCTACTGGATCTTTGGCTTTCTTCGGATGGGGACGACGGGGCTTGCGGCGCAGGCGCGCGGGGCGGGCGACCGGGCGGAGCTGTCGGCGCTCCTGTCCCGGGCGCTGCTGATCGGGGTCGGGGGCGGGGTGCTCCTGATCCTGGGGCAGGGGCTGCTGTCCGCGGCGGCGTTCCGGCTGTCGCCCGCGTCCGCGGAGGTGGAGGATCTCGCGCGGCAATATCTGGCGATCCGCATCTGGGCCGCGCCGGCCGCCATCGCGGCCTATGGGATCAACGGCTGGCTCATCGCGCAGGAAAGGACGGGGGCAGTACTCCTGCTCCAGCTTTGGACGAACGGGGTGAACATCGCGCTCGACCTGTGGTTCGTGCTGGGGCTGGGCTGGGGCGTGCCGGGCGTGGCGCTGGCGACGGCCCTGTCGGAGGGGTCGGGGCTGGTGCTGGGGCTCTGGCTCTGCCGCGATGCGTTCCGGGGAACGGCGTGGCGCGAGAGGGCGCGGGTTCTGGACCGGGGGCGGCTTCTGGTCATGGCGCGGGTCAATGCCGACATCCTGGTGCGGACGGTGCTGCTCCTGTCGATCTTCGTGTCGTTCCAGTTCTGGGGCGCGGGGATGGGGGATGTGACGCTCGCCGCCAATCAGGTGCTGATGCAGTTCGTCAACGTCGCGGCCTTTGCGCTGGACGGGTTCGCCTTTGCGACGGAGGCGCTGGTCGGGCAGGCCTTTGGCGCGGGGCGGGTGGAGGAGTTGCGGCGGGGGGTGCGGCTGGCGTCGGTCTGGGGCCTCGGGATCGCGGCGGCGATGGCGCTGGGCTTCCTGCTCGGGGGGCCGTGGATCGTGGCGCTGATGACCTCGGCCCCGGAGGTGCGGGCGGAGGCCGCGCGGTTCCTGCCCTGGGTGGCGATGGCGCCGCTCGTGGGGTTGCCGTCCTGGATGCTGGACGGGATCTTCATCGGGGCCACGCGGTCGCGGGACATGCGGAACATGACGGCGCTGGCGGTGGCCGTCTACTTCGCGGCGGCCTGGCCGCTGACGGCGGCGTTCGGCAACCAGGGGCTCTGGGCCGCGCTGACGCTGAGCTGGGTCGCGCGGGCGGTGACGCTGGCCGCCCGCTATCCGGCGCTGGAGCGGGCGGCGGGCCGGGCCTAGAGCCAGTCGCGCCTAGAACTGGACGGGCCTAGAGCCAGTCGCCGCGCCCGGTGCCCACGGCCTCCGCGACCGACGCGAAGCCGTGCTTCGCGAGGAGGGCGTCGAGGCCGCGCGCGATGTCGGATCCGAGCGACAGGCCCCCATAGGCGAGCGCGCTGTAAAGCTGCACGGCGCTCGCCCCGGCGCGGATTTTCTGGAACGCCTGATCGGCGCTGCCGACGCCGCCGACGCCGAGGATGGGGAGCGTCGTGAGCGTGGAGAGGCGGGCGAGGACGCGGGTGGAGCGTTCGAACAGCGGCGCGCCGGAGAGGCCGCCAGTCTCGCCTGCATGGCGGCTGCGGAGGCCGTCGCGGGACAGGGTCGTGTTGGTGGCTACGATGCCGGACAGGCCGGAGGCGGTCGCGACCTCGGCCACGTCGGTAAGCTCCTCCTCCGACAGGTCGGGGGCGATCTTGAGGAGGACGGGGATCGGGC
>CADCUU010000232.1 GCA_902805995.1 uncultured Rubellimicrobium sp. | reverse complement strand
CCTCTGGGAGGACCTGATGTGGCCCGTCCTCGCCACCCGCATCCCGGCCTTCGAACGCCTCAAGGTCATCTCCACCTGGGTCGGCCACTACGACTACAACGTGCTCGACCAGAACGCGGTGCTGGGCCCCTCGCCGGAGGTGCCGAACTTCCTCTTCGCCAACGGCTTCTCCGGCCACGGCTTCCAGCAGGCTCCCGCCGTGGGCCGCGGCCTCGCGGAATGGATCACCCAGGGCGGCTGGCAGTCGCTCGACCTGTCGCCCCTAGGCTACGACCGCATCGCCCGCGGAGAGCCCCTGCGCGAACGCGCCATCATCTGAGGGTCCAAGGAATGCTGAAGAAGATCGTCCTCACCGGCGCCGCGGGCTCCCTGGGCTCCGCCCTCCGGGAGCCCCTGTCGCGGATGTGCGAGGCCCTGGTCTCCGTGGACATCAAGGACGCCCCCGAAACGCTGGCGTCCAATGAGACCTGGGCCGTGGCCGACTGCGCCGAGATGGATCAGGTCGCCCCGTTGGTCGAGGGCGCCGAGATGGTCGTCCACTTCGTCGGCATCCCCGACGAGCGGTCCTTCGAGGAACTCCTGCGCCCGAACTTCCTCTCCTCCTACGTGATCTGGGAGGCCGCCTATCGCGCGGGCGCCCGCCGCGTGGTCTACGCCTCCTCCGTCCACGCCGTCGGCATGCACGAGACGAACGCCGGCATCGACACCGACGCCCCCCATCGCCCCGACACCTTCTACGGCCTCTCCAAGTGCTTCTCCGAGGATCTGGCGAGGCTCTACTGGGAAAAGCGGGGCGTGGAGGCCGTCTGCCTGCGCATCTTCTCCGCCACCGAACAGCCGCAGAACCCGCGCGCCCTGGGCACATGGCTGTCGCAGGGCGACCTCATCCGGATGGTCGAACGTGCGGTGGACACGCCCACCACCGGCTTCTGCGTGGTCTACGGCATCTCGGACAACACCCGCGCGCCGGTGTCGAACGCCAAGGTCGCCTTCCTGGGCTACCGTCCCCAGGACAATGCCGAGGACTATGCCCAGGACATCCTCGCCAAGGCCGCGACCCCCGATCCCACGAACCTCGCCCAGATGCGCCTGGGCGGCCCCTTCGCCACCGTGGAGCTGGGGGAGAGCGGCGTCGCGGGGATGGCCAAGCTGGTCAAGAAGGGCTGACATGGCCCGGGGCGCGCCGTCCATCGCCCCGGCCACGCCCCCCGACGCAGGGACCACGCCAAGGACGATCCGCACCCTCCGCCACGCCGACATCCTGGGGCCCGACACGATCGCCCTGTCCCGCGCGACCCTTTCCTCCTCGCGCCCACCGGGCCTCCACGACCACGACTTCTTCGAACTGCTCTGGGTCCAGAACGGCACGCTTCGCCACCATACTGCCACAGGGTGGCGCGACCTCCCCGAAGGCTCCCTCCTCTTCCTGCGGCCCGAGCACGCCCATGCCCTCCAGGGCCGGGGGGAGGACAGCCTCGTCGTCTCCGTCACGCTCCACCCCGACCTGATAGTCCAACTCGGCCAGCGGCACCCCTCCCTTGCGGGCCGCTTCTTCTGGGCCGACGCCCCGGCCATCCTCCCCCGCGACCCCCGCCAGATGGCCGACCTCAACGCGAGCGCCCTCCGTCTCGAACGCGGCCCCCGCGACGCCCTCGCCGCCGAGGCCTTCCTCATCCCCCTCCTCGCAGGCCTCATGGCCGACGATGTGACCCTCCCGCCCGAGGCACCCGACTGGCTGCGCGCGGCCTGCCTGGCCGCCCACGACCCGCGCACCTTTCGCGACGGGGCGGCGGGCTTCGTCCGCGCCGCGGGTCGCGCCCACCCGCATGTGAGCCGCACGGCCCAGCGCATCCTGGGCCAGACCCCAACGGACTACGTCAACGCCCGCCGCATGGCCCATGCCGCGCGCCGCCTCGCCTCCTCCCTCGACCCGCTGCAGGAAATCGCGGCCGAGGTCGGGCTCGACAATCTTAGCCACTTCCACCGCCTCTTCCGCGAGGCGTACCGGACCACTCCCGCCGCGTGGCGCCGCCTCCACCAGCGCGAGGTCACGCAACCCGGCCACCGAACCGGCCCCGAATCTGGCCCAGAGGACGACGATATTTGACCGTCCGGTCAAATCTTGCCCCGAATCCCCATCCATGCGACACCACGCCATCCCAACGGAGGTCGCCCATGCAGATCGAACGACCCCAGAGCCCCTCCCGGCCCGCGCTCCACGAGCCCCGGAACCCTGGCCTGCCCCTCGACATGGACTGGGTGCGCCGCGTGCAGGCCAACACCTCGGCCATCGAACGGCGCGCCGCGACCCTGCCGGGACGGCGTTCGGTCAAGAAGGACCACCAAGCCGCGTGGCTCCTCAAGGCTATCTCGCTCATCGACCTCACGACGCTGGCGGGCGACGACACGGAAAACCGCGTCCGCCGCCTTTGCGCCAAGGCGAAGCAACCGGCCTCGCCCGACCTCCTAGACCAGCTCGGCATGACCGGCCTGACCGTGGGCGCGGTCTGCGTGTATCACGACATGGTCCCCGCCGCCGTCGCCGCCCTGCGCGGAACCCAGATCCCCGTCGCCGCCGTCTCCACCGGCTTCCCGGCGGGCCTGTCCCCCTTCCACCTCCGCATCGCGGAGATCGGGGAGTCCGTCGCCGCTGGGGCGCGCGAGATCGACATCGTCATCTCCCGCCGCCACGTCCTCACCGGCAACTGGCAGGCCCTCTACGATGAGATGCGGGAGATGCGCGCCGCCTGCGGAGAAGCGCATGTCAAGGCGATCCTCGCCACCGGGGAGCTTGGCACCCTGCGCAACGTCGCCCGCGCCTCCCTCGTCTGCATGATGGCGGGCGCCGACTTCATCAAGACCTCCACCGGCAAGGAAAGCGTCAACGCCACCCTTCCCGTGACGCTCACCATGATCCGCACGATCCGCGACTACCACGACGCGACCGGCGTCCGCGTGGGCTACAAGCCCGCGGGCGGCATCTCCAAGGCCAAGGACGCGCTGACCTACCTGTCCATGATCAAGGACGAGCTGGGCGACCGCTGGCTCCAGCCCGACCTGTTCCGCTTCGGGGCGTCCTCGCTGTTGGGCGACATCGAACGGCAGCTCGAACACCACGTCACCGGCGCATACTCCGCGTCGTGGCGGCACCCGATGGCCTGATTCGGCCCGCGCCATGCACGCAATGATGAAGAAACGGTTCGCGCAACGCTCGGTGGCCTAAGGTCCCGTTAACCTTCTTCCGCTACACCGGACAGACGAGCCCTGCACCGCCCCCAAAGGGAGCCCGCTATGACGATCAAGGAAATCTTCGACACCATGGACTACGGCCCCGCCCCCGAAAGCGCGACCGAGGCCCTGGCCTGGATCGCCTCCCACCGGGGCCGCTTCGGCAGCTTCGTCGACGGCACGTTCGATCCTGTGGGCGAGACCTTCCCGACGAAGAACCCCGCCACTGGCGACACGCTGGCCGAGGTCACGCAGGCCACCCAATCCGACGTGGACCGCGCCGTCGTCGCTGCCCGCACCGCGCAACCGGGCTGGGCCGCGCTGGGGGGCCATGGCCGCGCCCGGGTCCTCTACGCCATCGCTCGCCTTCTGCAAAAGCAGTCGCGCCTCTTCGCGGTGCTGGAAACGCTCGACAACGGCAAGCCCATCCGGGAAAGCCGCGACATCGACATCCCCCTCGCGATCCGCCACTTCTACCACCACGCCGGCTACGCCGAGCTGATGGAGACGGAACTGGCTGGCCGCGCGCCCCTGGGCGTCTGCGGGCAGGTGATCCCCTGGAACTTCCCACTCCTGATGCTTGCCTGGAAGGTCGCCCCGGCGCTCGCCATGGGGAACACGGTCGTCCTCAAGCCCGCGGAATACACCTCGCTCACCGCGCTGCTCTTCGCCGATCTCTGCCGTCAGGCCGGGGTTCCTGCGGGCGTCGTCAACGTCGTCACCGGCGACGGCACCGTGGGCGAGATGGTCGTGAAATCCCCGGTGGAGAAGATCGCCTTCACCGGCTCCACCGCCGTGGGCCGCATCATCCGCGAGGCGACCGCCGGGACGGGCAAGAGCCTCACGCTCGAACTCGGCGGCAAGTCCCCCTACATCGTCTTCGACGACGCCGACCTCGACTCCGCCGTCGAGGGGCTGGTGGACGCGATCTGGTTCAACCAGGGCCAGGTCTGCTGCGCGGGCTCCCGCCTTCTCGTGCAGGAAAGCGTGGCCGACGCCTTCTACCGCAAGCTCCGCGCCCGGATGGACAAGCTCCGCATCGGCGACCCGCTCGACAAGGCCATCGATGTCGGCGCGCTGGTGGACCCGGTGCAGCTTGCGACCATCACCCGCCTCGTGGACGCCAACACGGAAGGGGAGCGTTACGTGGCCCCCTGCCCCATCCCGGCCACAGGCTCCTTCTACCCGCCGACCCTCATCACCGGCCTCTCCCCCGCAGCGCCCCTGATGCAGGAAGAGATCTTCGGCCCCGTCCTCGTCGC
>CADCUU010000231.1 GCA_902805995.1 uncultured Rubellimicrobium sp. | reverse complement strand
CGTGGACCATCCCATGCGCCCGGGCCTGCCCCATGATGTCGAACGGGTCGGGAATGGTGATCTCGCTCCAACGGGCGGTTCCCTCCATGGAGAAACCCCAGGCGATCAAAGGATCGCGCAGCGCGTAGGCCTGCTCGCTGTAGTGGTCGATCCAGGCCTGCGGATAGGTCTGCCGACTGACCACGGGCATGGCATAGCGGATATGCAGCGTAAAGAAATAGCCCTTGGGCGCCAGCTTGATGAGCTGCCGGGTATGAAGGTCGATCTCCGACTGCAGCGACATGTGTGTCTTCTGTCGCCAGGGGATCGGGGCCGTCAACCTGCATTTGCTCCTGATCACGTAAGCCTCAGCCAAGCGGGCAGTTTCGCCGCAGCCCGCCTGCATGACAAAGGCCCGCTCCTGTTCGGAGCGAGCCTGAAAGAAACGTGGCAACCGTAAGTCGAGCTTACGCCTCGGCGTCGGCCTCAAGGCGGGCGCGGTCGGCCGAGCCTTTGGCGTCGCGGTCACGATCCACGAGTTCAATGATCGCCATCGGGGCCATGTCGCCGTAGCGGAAGCCGGCCTTCAGCACGCGGCAATAGCCGCCGGGACGCTCGGTGTAGCGCGGGCCGAGGGTCGCGAAGAGCTTCTGGACATGCATGTCCTGCTTGAGCTGAGCCGCGGCCATCCGGCGCGCGTGAAGGTCGCCACGCTTGCCCAGGGTGATGAGCTTGTCGATGATCCGCTTCAGCTCCTTGGCCTTCGGGAGCGTCGTCTTGATCTGCTCGTGCTCGATGAGCGAGCCGGCCATGTTCGCGAACATCGCCTTGCGATGCTCGTGGGTACGGTTGAGTTTGCGGTAGCCAGCGCCGTGACGCATGATGATCTCCTGATCCGTGTTTTGCTTTGTCCGGCGGACCTCATCAGGGTCCGCTCACCTTGGGGCAGGATGCCCGGGTCGAGAGAGGCGGGGACATAGCCCCGCCCCAGTGCTTAGAACTGGTCCTCGAACTTCTTGGCCAGCTCTTCGATGTTTTCCGGCGGCCAATCCTCGACTTCCATGCCGAGGTGCAGGCCCATGCCCGAAAGCACTTCCTTGATCTCGTTGAGCGACTTCCGCCCGAAGTTGGGCGTCCGCAGCATCTCGGCCTCGGTCTTCTGGATGAGGTCGCCGATGTAGACGATGTTGTCGTTCTTGAGGCAGTTGGCCGAACGGACCGACAGCTCGAGCTCGTCCACCTTCTTGAGGAGAAGCGGGTTGAACTCCAGCCCGTCCTCGAGCGCGCCGGCCGTGGCCGATTCGGGCTCTTCGAAGTTGAGGAAGATCGAAAGCTGGTCCTGCAGGATCCGCGCGGCATAGGCCACGGCGTCATCCGGCGTCAGCGCCCCATTCGTCTCCAGCCGCATGGTCAGCTTGTCGTAGTCCAGGACCTGCCCCTCACGGGTCGGCTGGACGTCGTAGCTCACCTTCTTGACCGGCGAATAGATGGCGTCAATCGGGATGAGTCCGATGGGCGCATCCTCGGGCTTGTTCTTGTCTGCCGAGACATAGCCTTTGCCCTGCGCGACCGTCAGCTCCATGTAGAGCGACGCGCCTTCATCGAGGTGGCAGATCACGTGATCCTTGTTGAGGATCTCGATGCCCGCGCTTTCGGAAATGTCTCCAGCGGTGACAGCGCCCGGACCCTTGGCTTGAACGGTCAGACGCTTCGGACCGTCCACGTCCATGCGGACGGCGACGCCCTTCAGGTTCAGAACGATGTCGGTGACGTCCTCGCGCACACCTGCGACGCTCGAGAACTCGTGCAGCACGCCGTCGATCTGCACCGACACGATCGCGGCCCCCTGCAGCGAGGACAGCAGCACCCGGCGGAGCGCGTTGCCGAGCGTCAGGCCAAAGCCACGCTCCAGCGGCTCGGCGATCAGGGTCGCGTGGCGCTGCGGATCGTTGCCGGGCCGCACCTCGAGCTGCTGCGGCTTGATGAGCTCGGACCAGTTACGGTGGATCATGCGTCCCTCCATTCGCGCGGTGCCCTTCATGTCCAACAAGGCTCCACTCCCGAGGTTGACTTGAAAACGACGGAACGGGGCCGCGCCGGATGCGCAGCCCCGCCCAAGATTGATTGCGGCGTCAGACGCGGCGACGCTTCGGCGGGCGGCAGCCGTTATGCGCAATCGGCGTGACGTCACGGATCGAAGTGATGGAGAACCCCACCGCCGCGAGGGCCCGAAGCGCCGATTCGCGGCCCGAGCCGGGACCCTGCACCTCGACCTCGAGGGTCTTCACGCCGTGCTCCTGAGCCTTGCGGCCCGCATCCTCGGCAGCCATCTGGGCGGCGTAGGGCGTGGACTTGCGCGATCCCTTGAAGCCCATCGTGCCGGCCGACGACCAGGCAATCGCGTTGCCCTGCACGTCCGAGATGAGGATCTTGGTGTTGTTGAACGAAGAGTTCACGTGGGCCACGCCCGCCGCAATGTTCTTCGAAACCTTCTTCTTGCCGCCACGGCGGGTATCACGAGCCATGTTCTCTGCCCCTTACTTCTTCTTGCCGGCGATCGGCTTCGCGGGGCCCTTGCGGGTACGCGCGTTGGTGTGGGTGCGCTGGCCGCGCACGGGCAGGTTGCGGCGGTGACGCAGGCCACGGTACGAGCCGAGGTCCATCAGCCGCTTGATGTTCATCGTCGTTTCGCGACGCAGGTCGCCTTCGACGACGTGGTTCGCGTCGATGTGCTCGCGAATGGCGAGGATCTCGGCGTCGGTCAGCGAGTCGACACGGCGGCTCGGGTCGATGCCCAACGCCGCGATGATCTGGTCAGCCGTCGCAGGACCGATGCCATGGATGTAGGTGAGGGCGATCGGAACCCTCTTCTTGGTCGGGATGTTGACCCCGGCGATACGTGCCACGTGAGTGGTCCTTTCGTTGCGACTCCGTAGGACCGGAGCCTTTTTTCACAACCGCGACCCCTTTGGGCGCCGCTCCTCAGAGGTGATCAGGCCGCAGGCGGTGCAGACGCAAAGCACCCCACGGCCGGCGATTCCCGGCTGGGATGGGGCGTCCTAGAGGTTCACGCCGGGGAGGTCAAGCCCCGACGGTCTCGCTGCGATCGAGAACGCGACGGACCTCCTCCGCCACTTCTGGGATCTCGCGCAGCCCGTCCACGGCCACCAGAATCCCTTTCGCATAATAGTACCCGATCAGCGGCGAAGTCTGCTTGTAATACGCCATGAGCCGCGTGCGCAGGCTCTCGGCGTTGTCATCGGCCCGGCGGTTGAACTTCGTTCCGCTGCAGACCGAGCAATGTCCGTCGGACGGCACCGGCTTGGTCTGGTCGTGGTACACCTCGCCGCAGTTGGCACAGGTGGAGCGACCCGAGACGCGGTCCACCAGCACCTCGTCGTCCACGCGCATCTCGACAGCGCGGTCCAGCCGCATGCCCTTTTCCGCCAGCAGCGCCTCCAGCGCGTCGGCCTGGGCCAGGGTCCGGGGGAAGCCGTCGAAAATGATGCCCGAGCCGACCTGCCCGGCTTCGATCTTCTCGCGTATGAGGCCGATCACGATCTCGTCCGTGACGAGATGGCCCTTGTCCATCACCTCGGCCACGCGGCGCCCCATCTCGGTCCCCGAGGAGCGCGCCTCCCGCAGCATGTCCCCGGTCGAAAGTTGGACCATGCCACGCCCGTCCACCAGGAAACGGGCCTGGGTTCCCTTACCGGCACCTGGAGGCCCCAGAAGAATGATGTTCATGGGTCTGCCGCCCTCCCCTGCAGGCTGTTCTTCAACGCACGACGCGCGACCCGTTTGTCCAACGGATCGCGCGCGGGGACAAGCAGCCCTAAAGCCAAACGTGGCCCTTGGGCCACGCCAAGTGGATCAGCGGCGCGCCGGCCCGCCCGTGCGGGGCGCCCGCTTGCCGCGGCCACGAAGCTGCGACTTCTCGATCAGACCTTCGTACTGGTGCGCGAGAAGATGCGACTGCACCTGCTGGATCGTGTCCATGCCGACCGACACGATGATCAGGATCGAGGTCCCGCCGAAATAGAATGGCACCGCAAGCTGCGAACGCAGGATCTCCGGCAGGAGAGCCACGATCGCGAGATAGGCCGAGCCGAGCACCAGGATGCGGTTGACGACGTAATCCAGGTAATCGGCGGTCCGCTTGCCGGGCCGGATCCCGGGGATGAAGCCGTTCTGGTTCTTCAGGTTTTCAGCCACATCCTCAGTCTTGAAGGCGACCTCATGGGTGTAGAAGTACGTGAAGAAGACGATCATGCCCGTAAAGAACAGCAGGTAGAGCGGTTGCCCCGGCCCGAAATAGGCCAGGAACGTGGACATGATCGGACCCGAGGTGCTGTGCGAGAAGGTCGCGATCGTCGTCGGCAGCAGCAGCAGCGCCGAGGCGAAGATCGCCGGGATCACGCCCGCCGGGTTCACCTTGATAGGCAGGTGCGAGGAGCCGCCGTCATAGATCTTCATCCCCACCTGACGGCGCGGGTACTGGATGTGAATCTTGCGGAGCGATCGCTCCCCC
>CADCUU010000230.1 GCA_902805995.1 uncultured Rubellimicrobium sp. | reverse complement strand
CGCCGTCAGTGTTGGTGATCTTGACGAGGCAGACGGAACGCAGGCGGGAGTGGTCGTTGGGCTCGGGGTAGGCGACGGGGATCGCCTCGACGGAGGCTATGGTCATGGGGCGGTTCCCGGGATGGTGCGGCGGGGTGGCTGGCCGTCGAGGGCGCGGGCGATCTCCTCGGCCACGAGGGTCTGAAGGCGGGCCACGGCGGCGTCGGAGTACCAGGCGGCGTGGGGGGTGAGGAGGAGGTTCGGCGCGCTTCGCAGGGGGGAGTCGGGGGGCAGAGGCTCCGTGCCGAACACATCGAGCGCGGCGCCGCCGAGGCGGCCTTCGGTGAGAGCGGTGGCGAGGGCGTCCTCAACGATCAGGTCGCCCCTCGCGGAGTTTACGATGACAGCGTGGGGCTGCATCCGTGCCAGCGCATCCGAGGAGATCACGCCGCGCGTCTCCGGCGTGGAGGGGGTGTGGAGGCTGAGGAGGTCGGATTCTGCGAGGAGCGTGTCGAGGTCCACGAAGCGGACGCCGTCGTGCTTCCCCTCCTGCCAGGGGTCGTGGGCGAGGATCTTGAACCCGAACGGGGCGAGGCGGGCTCTGACCTCCTGGGCGATGCGGCCGAAGCCCAGAAAGCCTACGGCGGTGTCGCGGAAGGGCTTGAGGGGCTGCGAGTGCTTCACCGCCGCCCATTCGCCGCGCCGGACGGAGGCGTCGAGCTGCGGGAGCTTACGCAGGAGCGAGAGCGCCATCGCGGCAGTATGGTCGGCCACCTCCTCGGTGCAGTAGTCGGGGACGTAGGCGGCCTTGACGCCGTGATCGCGCAGGGCGGCGAGGTCGAAATTGTCGTAGCCGACACCATAGCGGATGGCGGTGGCTCCGGGGGCGAGGCCGGCGATGGCCTCCCGCGTCAGGGGGGCGAACTGGACCACGGCGACGCGGGCGCCCCGGACGGCTGCGGCCACCTCCTCGGCGGTCTTGCAGGCGGCGCGATGGAAGCTCGCGCCGCGGGTGCGGGCGGCGGCTTCCTCGGCCTCGACGGCGGGGAAGGTGGCGTCGGTGATGACGACATCGGTCATGCGAGGGGCTCCAGTCCGGCGGCACGGCGGAAGGTGTCGTGGCGGATATCGACCTCCTGCCCCGCCATGGCGTCGGCGTCGGGCGTGCAGAGCCAGGCGATGGCCCAGCCGGGCTGGTCGGGGGGCGCGAGGGCCGTGCGGGGAAGCTGGCTCACCGGGTTGATGCCCGAGGCGCGGATCGCGCCCTGCATGTCGGTGTCCACCACGCCGGGCGCAAAGCCGAAGGCGCGGATGCCGTGGGCGCCCCATTCCGCGTGGACGCAAGCCGTGACCATGGCGAGGCCCGCCTTGCCCGCGCAATAGGCCGACCAGCCCTCCATCGGGCGGTGAGCCGCGCCGGAGGACAGGTTGACGATCGTGCCCCCGCCCCGGTTCACCATGCCGGGCACGGCCACCTGGATCGCATGGAAGGCCGCCACGAGGTTCGTCTCGATGTTGCGGGCCCAGTCCTCCGCGGACACGTCGCCGATCCGTCCGATGGGGCCGATCACGCCCGCGTTGTTGACGAGGATGTCGAAGCCTTCGTCGATCAAGTCCGCCATGGCGGGGCGGTCGGTCACGTCGCAGACGCGGCCCTCCACGACACCCACGAGGGATTCCATCGCGGTCTCTATGTTCTCCTCGGACCGGGCGGTGAAGGTGACGCGGGCGCCCGCGCGGGCGAGTTGCTGGACGGCGGCGAGGCCGATGCCGCGGTTGCCGCCCGTGACGAGGGCGGTGCGGCCTGAGAGGTCAAGCGCTCGCATCGAGGCTCCACTGCTTGGGGAGGAGGAAGGGGAAGCCGGTGCGCGGGTCGATGTCCACGACCATAATGTCGGCCATGTGCTCGCTCCAGCGCTGGTTCACGGGGTCGTCGCGCAGGATTGCGATGGTGCGGTCGAGGTCGTCCGTCTCGAAGTAGCCGAAGAGCGTGAGGCCATGGCGGAAGATGTGGTAGTTGCGGATGCCGGCGTTGCGGAGAGCGGCGTCCATCTCGGGCCAGAGCTCGTCGTGGCGGCGCTTGTAGTCGTCCTCGTAGCCGGGGCGGACCCCGAGCACCCAGGCGTGAGACGCCATCAGATGTCCTCCTTGAGATAGTCGAGAAGCACGCGGCCGGGCACGAGCGTGAAGCTCGCCTGCCAGAAGAACCCCTCCCCCATCTCGCGGACGGGGAGGCGGTGGACGGGGGCTTGGGCGTTGGGGCGAAGCTCCACCGTGCAGGGGCCGCGCCAGCATTCGGTGACGGTCACGTCCGAGAGCGACCGCGAGGTGAGCTGGCGGATGGCGGGGGTCCCGTCGATATGGTCCAGGGCCTTGAGGTTGATGTTGGTGGCGAAGGGGAAGATCGCGGCGAGGTCGGCGATGCTCCCACGCTCCTGTTTGTACGGCATGGTGCCGGTGACGACGTCGATGCCGTTCCGCTGGAGGGTGCCCACGATCAGGTCGCCCCGGAACTCCAGCCGGGGCTCGGCGAGCTTCTTGGGCTGGCCGTGGATCTCCCTCCCATGCGTGACGCCCACGTCGGAGGAGAGGAAGAGGTAGGGGGAGTAGCTGCCTGCCTCCACGCCCGGAAGCTCGGCCCCGACCATGACGTTGACCTCGTGATAGGGGCCGAGCCAGTCGGTGTCGGGCATCCTGTAGAAATGGATCATCACCATGTCGCCGGTCGCGACCAGGGGCTCGGGCAGGATGGCGCGGATCGCCTGGGGGTCGGTGCGGTAGGTGAGGGTCAGGATCTCCGTGTCGCGGAAGGCGAAGGGAAAGCGCGGGATCATGGGCGCGTCGAGCGGCGTGGAGAAGCCGCCCCGGACGATGTCGGCGCGGGTGTTGGGCCAGGATCGGGGCAGTTCAGGCACCGGTCACCTCCCGCAGGGCGTGGCGGACGTTCATCATATGGGCGCGCATGGCGCGGTAGGCGGCGTCGGGGTCGCGCGCCTGGAAGGCCGCAAGGATCGCCTCGTGATCCTCGATGGACTGGAGGCGGACGCCGCGTCGCTTCTGGAAGGCTTGGCGGCCCTGGTCGCCCAGCACCTGGAGGAGCTTGCCGATGCGGCTCAGGAACAGGTTGCCGGAGGCGTCGAGGATGGACTTGTGGAACTCCACGTCGGTGTCGTGGAAGACCTCCGCATCCTCGGGCGCGGCAAGCTGCGCGGCCACCAACTCGGCCAGACGAGCCACGCCCGCGTCGTCCATCCTCTCGGCGGCGAGGCGGGCGATCAGGGGCTCGTACTGGATGCGGGCGTCGAAGAGTTCGGCCATGTTGCGGGCGTCGAGCGTGACGAAGAGGTCGAACGGCGACAGAAGTTCGGCGGGGTCGAGCGAGGTGACGTAGACGCCGCCGCCGTGGCGGATCTCCAGCACGCCCAGGATCTGGAGGGCGCGCAGGGCCTCGCGCAGCGTCGGGCGGCTCACGTCGAGGCTTTGGGACAGGTCGCGCTCGGGCGGGAGCTTGTCGCCGGCCTTGAGGCTCCCCTCGCGCACGAGGTCGAGGATGCGCTGGACCACAAGTTCGGACACCGTCTTGCGGCCCAGGGGCGCGGTCAGGGTCGCGGCGGCGGCGCGGGCGCGGGGCATCAGGCCTCCTCCGCCCGGCCATGGACCCGGCCGCGGAACAGGCGGCGGGCGGCGTCGCGGATCGTGGGGACCATGACGGACAGGATGAGGAGGACACCCAGGATGCCGGACTGGATGTGCCCCGTCAGGTCGGCGAGCGCCATGCCGTTTCGCAAGCTGAGCACGATCAGCACCGCGAGGACCGTGCCGGTGATGCTGCCCACGCCCCCGAAGATGCTGACCCCGCCCAGAAGGACGATGGTGATGACGTCGAGTTCGAACCCCAGGGCCACGTCGCCCCGCACCGCCCCCACCCGCGCCGCGAAGAGAAGGCCCGCGAGCGCCGCGACGGTGGAGGAGGCCACGAAGATCGCGGTCTTGACGCGCCCGACCTCCACCCCCGAATAGTCTGCGACGGCCCGGTTGGCGCCGATGAAGGTGACCTTTCGGCCGAAGGCGGTGTGCTGGAGGATCACCCAGGCGAGGACGGCGAGGACGAGGAAGACCAGCATCGACAGCGGCAGCGGCCCGAGAATGGGCCGCTGGCCCAGGCGGTCGAACCAGTCGGGGAAGTCGCCGAGGCCCCGATCCTCCACCAGCACGCGGGCGAGGCCGCGATAGGCGATCAGCGTGGCCAGCGTCACGACGAGCGACGGCAGGCCGAAGCGGACGATCCAGAAGGCGTTGAACGCGCCGCAAGCGGCCCCGATGACGAGGCAGATGACGATGGCGAGGGGTGCCGGGACGCCTGCATGGAACAGCGTCCCGAAGGCGCAGGCGGCGAGGCCCATGACGGAGGCGACGGACAGGTCGATCTCTCCGTTGATGATGACGAAGGTCATGGCGAGGGCGACGATGACCTTCTCGATGGAAAGCTGGAACAGGTTGATCTGGTTGCCCACGGTCAGGAAGACCGGCGAGGCCAGCGTGTTCGCGGCATAGAGCAGGACGAGCACGGCGAGGAGGAACCCCTCCCAGGACAGGAGACGGGTCATGGGGCCCTCGCGGGTTGGGGGGCTTCGGGCGCTGGGGTCAGGGGTGCCGGGGGAGCGGCCTCGGGCGCGCGGCGCTGGCGGCGGCGGGACAGGCGGCGGCTGAGAGTCGCGTCGAGGGCGACGGCGAGGAGGATCAGGAAGCCCAGCACGGCCTCGCGCCAGAACTCGGACACGACCTCCCATCGGACGAGCGACGTGTCGATGAGGTCGATCAGCGCCGCCCCGATCAGCACGCCGATCACGCTGCCCGAGCCGCCGAAGATGTTGACCCCGCCCACGACCACGGCGCCCACGGACTTGAGTTCCAACCCCAGGCCCGCGACCACGGTGATGTTGCCGAAGCGCGAGAGGAACAGGAACCCTGCAAGCCCCGCGAGAGCGCCGGAGATCAGGAAGGCCTGGAACACCGTGCGCTTCAGGTCGATGCCCGCGAAGCCCGCGGCGTCGGGGTTGGAGCCCACGGCGTAGAAACGGCGGCCCGCGCGGAAGCGGGTCAGGAAGACGTGCGCCACGAGCACCACGAAGAGCGCGAGGAGCACCGCCCAGCGGACCTGGAGGCCGCCCACCTCGAAGGCGTTGGCCTGCGCGAAGGCGGGGAGCCATTCCGGCAGCGAGGCCGTGGTGATCGACGCCCCGCTGGAGGATTCGACAAGGATGGAGCGGATGATGGCCAGCGTGCCCAGCGTCACGATGATCGAGGGCAGGTTGAAGCGCGCCACGAAGAAGCCGTTCACCGCGCCGAACACCGCCCCGATGAGGAGCGCGATCAGGGGCACGAGGGGCGCCGGGATGCCCGGATAGGCCGCTACGAGGCCCCCCACGAAATAGGCCGTGCAGCCCACGACCGACCCCACCGACAGGTCGATGTTGCGCGTCAGGACCACGAAGGCCTGCCCCACCCCGATGATCGCCACGATGGCGACCGAGGTGGAGATGCGGTTGAAGAGCCGCGCGTTCAGGTAGTTCTCGATCACCAGCGCGAAGAAGAGGACTGTGAGGGCGAACACGCCCAGGAGGACAAGGAGGCGCAGCGCGCCGGGGCTGACTGCTCGCATCACGCGGCCTCCCTCGCGCCGACGGCGAGGCGCATGACCGCCTCCTCGGTGGCCTCGGGTCCCGGGAACTCGCCCACGAGGCGGCCTTCGCGCATGACGAGGACGCGGTCGGCGAGCGACAGGACCTCGGGCAGGTCGGAGGAGATGACGAGGATCGCGACCCCCTGCCCCGCGAGGTCGCGCAGGATGCGGTGGACCTCGGCCTTGGCGCCCACGTCGATGCCGCGCGTGGGCTCGTCCACGATGAGGAGGCGCGGATTGGTGTTGAGCCACTTGGCCAGCATGACCTTCTGCTGGTTGCCGCCCGACAGCGTGCCCACCGCCGCGTCGAGGCCTGCCGCTTTGATCCGCATGGCGTCGCGGAAGCGCGCGGCGTCCGCGGCCTCGCGCCGGCGGTCGAGGAGGCCCCAGCGGGTCGCATAGCCGTCGAGCATGGGGAGCGTGATGTTGGCGGCAATGGATTCGGTGAGGGCGAGGCCGAGCTTGCGCCGGTCCTCCGACACATAGGCGATGCCCAGGGCCTGCGCCTCCTTGGGGGAGCGGGGGTTCGCGGGCTGGCCGTCGAGGTCCACGGTGCCGGATTCGGCCGGGGCCACGCCGAAGAGCGCCAGCGCCACGTCGGTCCGCCGCGCGCCGACGAGGCCCGAGAAGCAGACGATCTCGCCCGCGTTCACATGAAAGGACACGTCCTCGAAGACGCCCGCGCGGCTGAGGCCCCTGACGCGGAGGAGCGTCCGGTCGGTGGCGCGCGACGGCTCGCGGGCGAAGCGCCCCTCCATGTCGCGGCCCACCATCTCGGAGACGAGGCTGCGCTGGGTGACGTCGGCGATGGGCCGGGTGGAGACATGGCGGCCGTCGCGCACGACGGTGACGGTGTCGGCGAGTTCGAACACATCCTCCAGCCGGTGGGAGATGTAGAGCACGGCCACGCCCTGATCGCGCAAGCTGCGGGCGATGCCGAACAGGCGGCGGACCTCGTGATCCGACAGGGAGGCCGAGGGCTCGTCCATGATGAGGACGCGCACCTCTTGCGAGATGGCGCGGGCGATCTCCACGGTCTGCTGCTCGGCCAGGGTCAGCTCTCCGGCGGGGCGGCGGGGGTCGAGCGTCAC
The DNA here is from genome assembly GCA_902805995.1 of uncultured Rubellimicrobium sp. GTDB lineage: Bacteria > Pseudomonadota > Alphaproteobacteria > Rhodobacterales > Rhodobacteraceae > Rubellimicrobium. Next base: position 7,999 of record CADCUU010000230.1, on the reverse strand, counting down.
GCCAAGGCGGCGGATCATCCCGGCGGCCTCGGCATCCATCCGGCGCCAGTCGATCCATTGCGGGCGGTCGTGGTGGGAGGCGAAGATGTTCTCGGCCACGGTCAGGTCGGGAAAGACCATGGGCTCCTGGTAGATGGCGGCGACACCCTTGCGCTGCGCCTCGGCGGTCCCCTTGAACGTGACTGCCTCGCCATCCACCAGGATCGCGCCGGAGGATGGGCGGTGCAGGCCCGTCATCGTCTTGATGAGGGTGGACTTGCCCGCCCCGTTCTCGCCCACGAGGGCGTGGATCGTGCCCGGCCAGAGCGCCAGCGACACGTCGGACAAGGCGAGGGTCGGCCCGAAGGACTTCGACACCCCGCGCAATTCGAGGATGGGCCCGGCCATGACGCCTCCCGGGGATCAGCGAAGGGGGAGATCAGCGAGTGGGGGGACCGGCCGCGATTGGGCCGCCGGTCCCGAAGATGGGGTTATTGCGCAGCGGCCTCGACGTTCTCGCTGTTGTAGACCGTGAAGGGGCCCATCACGATGCGGTTGCCGTTCTCGCGCGTGGGGTCCTTCTCGATGGTGTAGGAGCCCATGCGCCCGGCCTCGAAGGTCTCGCCCTCGGCCCCGGTGATCTCGCCCGCCGCGAGGTGGTGGGAGACGTGGTAGGTCAGGTAGCCCAGGTCCACGAAGCTCCAGAGCGCGAATTCGGGCGCGCAGCCGTTCATCGTGTAGCTCACCATCTCGGCCGGAAGGCCCAGGCCCGAGACCTTGACGGTCTCGCAGAGGCCCTCGTCCTGCATGGCCTTGGCGGCGGACTGAATGCCGACCGTCGTGGGCGCCATGATGAGCTTGAGGTCCGGGTGGCTGTCCACGAGGGCGAGCGCGCGGTTGTAGCTCTCCTCCGACTGGTCGTTGCCGTAGACCGTCTCCACGAGAGTCAGGTTCGCGTAGGCGGGGTCGGCGGCGAGCGCTTCCTCCATCGACGCGATCCAGGCGTTCTGGTTGGCGGCGTCGGGGCTTGCGGACAGGATGGCGAACTCGCCGCCTTCCTCGCCCATGATGGACAGCGCCATGTCGGCCATCACCTTGCCCGTCTCGGCGAAGTCCACCTGCGCCACGAAGACGGACTCGCCTTCCCCGGACGGGATGGGGCTGTCCCAGGTCACGACCTTGGTCCCGGCCTCCTGCGCGGCCTGCGCGGCGGGGGCGATCTGGTCGCCCGCGTTGTTGGACAGCATCACCACGTCGGTGCCCTGGGATGTGGCCGTGGTCAGGATCTCGATCTGGCCCGCCACCGAGTTCTCGGGCGTGGGCCCGGTGAATTCGAGTGTGCCGGTGTTGCCGAGTTCGGCATGGGCCTCCTCGGCGCCGCGGTGGGCCTGGTCGAAGACGGCGATGCCCAGGAACTTGGGCAGCAGGACCATGTCGATGCCCTCGGCCGCGTCCTGGGCCTGAGCGAGCGTGCCGCAGAAGGCGGCAGCGATGGCGAGTGTCGATGCGGACAGGTGTTTCATGGGGTGGGCTCCTCCCTGGATGCGCGCGAGACGGCTCTTCTGGCCGCGCTCACCCGGGATAGTGGTCTGACCAATCGGGACCTGTCAACGATTTTGGAGGCACGCTGCTGATGCTGAACATCATTACGGAACCGGTCAGGCCGAAGGGCAGAAAATCCGCCGGCTTCCACTTCGTTCCTTGCGGCTCAGAAGCGACACGGACAACGAATGGATTGACGTTATCGGAAAGCACTTACCTTCCCATCGCGGGCCCGACTCACTAAAGCCGGAGGCGACGGTTCCGGTGGCGCCGGAGCCCCTATCATGGTCCCGCAGGTTCCGACCCGCTGGGGGCCCCGTCGCGGAGTGATCCATGGACATAGAGGCCCGCGCGCCGCTCAACCCCCAGCTCTTTGCGACCAGCGATCCCGTGGCGGTTCGGGCAGTGGAGCTGTCGCGCGCGGACCCGCCCCAGACCCATCGGGAAAAGCTCGCCCGCATCCTGCTGGACGAGATGTTCCAGTTCGTGGGCCTTCTGGACGCGCAGGGCACGCTGATCGACGTGAACCGCAACGCGCTTGAGGGCGCGGGGATCGAGCTTGACCGCACGCTCGGCCTGCCGTTCTGGGAGGCGCGCTGGTGGCAGGTCTCGCGGGAGACGCAGGACGGCGTGAAGGACAGCATCCGCCGCGCGGGCGCCGGGGAGTTCGTGCGCTACGACGTGGAGATCTACGGCCAGGGCGCGGGCGAGGACACGATCGTCATCGACTATTCGCTGGTCCCTATCCGCGACCGGTCGGGCCGCGTGGTGATGCTTCTGGCTGAAGGGCGCGACATCACGGAAAAGAAGCGCGCCGAGGCCGAGATCGCGCGCAAGAACCAGGAGTTGGAACGGCTCCTCGCGCGGCTGCGGGAACTCGACGAGCTCAAGACGCAGTTCTTCGCCAATGTCAGCCACGAGCTGCGCACCCCTCTGGCCCTCGTGCTGGGCCCCGTGGAGCGGATGCTGGCGGAAGGTGGCAACCTATCCCCCCAGCAGCGGCGCGATCTGGAGGTGGTGCGCGGCAACGCGGCGGTGCTGCTCAAGCAGGTGAACGACCTCCTTGATGTGTCCAAGCTGGATGCGGGACGGATGACGCTCGACTACGTGGCGTCGGACTTGGCCGCGCTGGTGCGGCAGGTCGCGGCGCATTTCGACGCGCTCGCTCCACAGCGGGGGCTGTCCTATGTGGTGGAGGCGCCCCCTGCCCTTCCTGTCGAACTGGATGCCGCCAAGCTGGAACGCGTGCTTCTCAACCTCCTCTCCAACGCCTTCAAGTTCACCCCGCCGGGCGGGCGCATTCTTGTGTCCCTGCGCGAGGCCGGGAACGGCCGGGCCGTCATCGCCGTGCAGGACAGCGGCCCCGGCGTGCCCGAGGCGCAGAGGGCCGTGATCTTCGAGCGTTTCCGCCAGGCCGAGGGTGGCGCGACGCGGGATCATGGCGGCACGGGGCTGGGCCTCGCCATCGCGCGGGACTTCGTGGATCTGCATGGCGGAACGCTGGGCGTGACCGACGCGGCCGGGGGCGGCGCGCTGTTCCAGGCCGTAATCCCGCTTCGCGCGCCCGAGGGGGCCCATGTGCGCCAGCCGCGCCCGGCGGACGAGGTTCGGACGCAAGCCCTGGCCGGGGGCTCGAACCTCGACGGGCTGCTGGAAGAGTTGCGCCGCACCGAGCCAAAGCCCGAGGACGACGCCCCCGTTGGCCCCGCCGACGGACCCCTGGCGCTGGTGGTGGAGGACAATCCCGAACTCCGGCGCTTCATCCGCGACAGCCTGTCCGGGCGGTTCCGGGTGGTCACCGCCGAGGATGGGCTGGACGGGCTGGGGAAGGCCCGCGCCCTGTCCCCCGACGTTATTGTCAGCGACATCATGATGCCCCGGATGAGCGGCGATGAGATGGCCGCTACGCTGCGGGAGGAGCCGGGCCTGCGCGACGTCCCGGTCCTCATCCTGTCGGCCAAGGCCGACGACGCGCTGCGGCTGCGTCTCCTGCGCGGCGTCGTGCAGGACTACCTCGTGAAGCCCTTCTCGGCCGAGGAACTGCTGGCGCGGGCGGAGAACCTGTCCACCGTCAAGCGCGCCCGCGATGTCCTGCGGATGGAGGCCGACAGCCGGCGGCAGGACATCGAAGGCCTTGCCCGCGACGTGGCCGAACGCAACCGGCAACTGCGGGAGGCGGGTCAGGCCACGCAGGCCGCCCTGGCCCGGGCCGAGGCTGCCTCGGATGCCAAGAGCGACTTCCTGCGGCTTGCCAGCCACGAGTTGCGCAGCCCGCTGGCCAGCGTCGTCGCGCATCTCGACCTGTTGCGCCGCGCGGGCGTGGACGGCTGGCCGCCCCGGCAGGCCGCGCTGCTCGACCGGGCGGAGGCCTCCGCCGACCGGCTGGCCGAGGTCGTGGATGCCGTGCTCCAGCACAGCCGCATCGGGCGCCCCGATTTCGGGGTGGAGGCCGAGGATATTGATCTTGCGGGGCTGGCGCAGGAGGTGGTGAGCGACCTTCAGCCCCGCGCCACGGCAAAGGACGTTCGCATGGTGCTGGAAACCTGTGACGGGCCCCATATGCCGAGCGACCCGCGCCTTCTGCGGCTGGTCCTGAGCCGCCTTCTAGAGAACGCGATCAAGTTCACCGATGCGGGCGAGGTCCGCCTGCGGCTGGAGCAGGACGCGCGCGAAGTTCGCATCACCGTCTCCGACACCGGCCGCGGCATCCCGCCCGAGGATCAGGCCCGCATCTTCGACCCCTTCCATGGAGGAGAGGACGTGAAGCACAAGCATGAGACAGGCCTGGGCCTGGGCCTTGCCGTGGTGCGGCAGGCCGTGGCGGTGCTGAACGGGTCGCTGGGCCTTCAGTCCTCGCCCGGCGCGGGAAGCGTCTTTACCGTGACCTTCCCGGCCCCGGCCCGGACCGTGGCGGCATAATGGCTCGCATTCTCGTGGTCGATGACGAGGTCTTCATGCGCCTGTACCTTGAGGAGGTGCTGGAGGAAGAAGGGCACGAGGTCCTTTCCGCCAGCGACGGCCGCGAGGCGCTCCGCCTGCTCCGCGATGGCCCGGCGCCGGATGTGATCCTGCTCGACCTTATGATGCCGGGGATGAACGGCTGGGAGTTCCGGCGCGAGCAGATGCAGGATCAGGCCCTGAGCGTCATCCCCGTGGTGCTGGTGTCGGGCGCGGGCGACGTGCAGCACGAGGCGCAGCAGCTTGGCGCCCGCGCCTTCCTGACCAAGCCATTCCGGTCCGGCCAGCTCCTGTCCACGCTGGCCAGCGTGGGCGTGTAGCCGGGGCGGGTCGGGCCAAGGAGACGATGGTGGGTGGTGAGGGGCTCGAACCCCCGACATCCTCGGTGTAAACGAGACGCTCTACCAACTGAGCTAACCACCCGTGCCCGTCCCAGTAATCCCACAGGCGGGTCGAGGCAAGATGTCAGCGCCCTGAGGTGAACAGTGCGATCTGCCCCCCGGCGATACGCGCCACGCTGCCCTGGGGCACGGCGAGGTGCTCCGCCTCCCCCAGATCACGCCCGAGCGCCAGCGCGCAGAGCACCCGCAGCGTGATCCCGTGGGCCACGATCACGGTCGGCGCGGCCAGCCCGGCGAGGGTGGCGCCCACGCGTACGGCCACTGTCGCAAGGCTCTCCCCGCCAGGGCAGCGGGCGTAGAAGGCGAGGATCGGCTCCTCCTTGGGCCCCGGCCATCGCGGGTCGATCTCGCGGCGCGACAGGCCGGTCCAGTCGCCCATGCCGATCTCCACGAGCCGCGGGTCTTCCGCCGCTTCCAGACCCAGCGGGCCCAGCGCGATCCGCGCCGTGTCACGGGCGCGGCCCTGCGGGCTGGTCAGCGCGAGGTGCCGGTCCGGCGCGACGCCCAGGTCCCGCAGCACGTCCGTCAGCGCCCCGGCCTGCGCGCGTCCTTGATCGGTGAGGGGGGAGTCGCTCGCGCCCTGAAACCGACCGGCGCGGTTCCATTCGGTCTCGCCATGGCGCAGGAGCAAAAGCTCGGGCAGGCCCGGCATCAAGATATCCCTGGACGGAGGATGGTGGGCGATGAGGGATTCGAACCCCCGACTTCTTCCGTGTGAAGGAAGCACTCTACCACTGAGTTAATCGCCCGATGCCGCGCCGTTTAGCGGGGCCTGCGGGACAACGCAAGCACCCCGTTGCCGTCAATTTTCGCGCCGGAGCCGTTCCGCAGCGGCAATGGCCCGTTCCGCCTCGCGCAGGTCCTCTCGCGTGGCGGCGGGGATCTCCTGCCGCTCGGCCATGTCGGGCTGGAGGCACAGGTCCGCCAGCACCGGGCGATGGTCCGATCCGACCGGAGGCAGACGCCCGAACTGCCGGAGCGCGAAGGCGTCCTGATACACCAAATAGTCGAGCGGCCAGCTCCGCCACCAGCTTTCGGCCCCAAAGGTCGGCACGAGCCCCCGCCCGATTCGCGGCTCCAGCAGCCCACCCAGCCGCATCACCGACGCCATCACCCCCGACCAGGGCACGGCATTGAAGTCGCCCGCGAGGATCGCAGGCTGCGCGGAGGCCGCCGCATCCAGCGCCGCACGATAGAGCGTGGTGTCGCGCAGGGTCGTCCCCTGCTGGAACGGGATGGGCGGGCGCGGGTGCAGGCCCTGGAACCTCACGCGATCCCCGGAGGGCAGGATCACGCCCGTCACGATGGAGGGCGTTCCGGCCTCGGGTCCCATCACCACCTTGGGCGCCACAAGGGGGAGCCGCGACAGGAGGTGCATCCCGTAGAACTCGGCCTCCTCAGGGATGTGCGAGGCGCCATTGGGATAGGTCGTCGAGAGCCCGGCCAGCACCCCGTCCCAGTATTCGTCCGTCTCCATCACGAGCAGCAGGTCCGGCTCCACGCGCGCCACGAGGTCGAGGAACGCCTCCCCGGCCTCGTTGCTGCGCTGCGCGTTGAAGCTGAGGATGCGGAGACCCGCACCCTCCGGGCAGGTCTCGGCCGACAGCGCCATCAGCGGCGCGGCCGCGGTGAAGGGCAGCAGCCTGGACCCGTGATAGCCCAGCGCCGCCAGCACCAGCACGCTCGACACGATCCGCGTCACCTCCCCCGTCGAGGCGATCAGGTGGACCGCCAGCAGGACGATCAGCAGGAACCCGATCTGGACGCGCGGAAAGTCCCACCATCGCAGAAAGGCGGACTCGCTCTCGATCATGGGCAGGAAGGACCCCATGGCGAGGAGGAGGATGAGGGTGAAGGCGATCCCGGCGATCCAGCGCATGCGGCAACGAACTCCCGAACGGAAAAGGGGCGCGCCAGAACCCTAGCGCGCCCCTCCCTCGGGTCTATGCTGGATCGCCTCAGTGCGCGACGGCGCCGGGGGCTTCCTTGGCAGCCTCGGCCCGGGCGGCCGCGGCGGCCTCCTCGGCCTCCTCGTTCCACTCCACGGGCTCCGGCTGGCGCACGAGCGCGTGCTTGAGCACCTCGGAGACGTGCGACACGGGGATGATCTGCAGCCCCTGCTTCACGTTGTCCGGGATCTCCGGCAGGTCACGCTCGTTCTCGACCGGGATCAGCAACGTCTTGATGCCGCCCCGAAGCGCCGCGAGGAGCTTCTCCTTGAGACCGCCGATGGCCATCGCATTGCCCCGCAGGCTGACCTCGCCGGTCATGGCGATGTCCTTGCGGACGGGGATCTGCGTCAGCACCGACACGATGGACGTCACCATCGCGAGGCCGGCCGAGGGGCCGTCCTTGGGCGTGGCGCCATCGGGAACGTGGACGTGGATGTCGGTCTTGTCGAACTTCGGAGGCTTCACCCCGATCTGCGGACCGATGGACCGCACATAGGAGGCCGCCGCCTCGATCGACTCCTTCATCACGTCGCCGAGCTTGCCGGTGGTCTTCATCCGCCCCTTGCCGGGCAGACGCAGCGCCTCGATGGACAGGAGATCCCCGCCCACGGAGGTCCAGGCCAGGCCCGTCACGACGCCGATCTGGTCCTCCTTCTCGGCGAGGCCGTAGCGGAACTTCTTCACGCCCAGGAAGTCGTCGAGGTTCTCGTCGGTGACGACCACCTTCTGGACTTCCTTCTTGACGAGCTTCGTCGTGGCCTTCCGCGCGACCTTGGCGATCTCGCGCTCCAGGTTCCGCACGCCCGCCTCGCGGGTGTAGGTGCGGACCATCTCGTTCAGGGCCTCGTCGGACAGCTCGAACTCACCGGGCTTGAGGCCGTGGTTCTTCATGACCTTGGGCACGAGGTGCTGCTTGGCGATCTCGCGCTTCTCGTCCTCAGTGTAGCCGGCGAGGGAGATGATCTCCATCCGGTCAAGGAGCGGCCCCGGCATGTTGTACGAGTTGGCCGTCGTGATGAACATCACGTTGCTGAGGTCGTACTCCACCTCGAGGTAGTGGTCGACGAAGGTCGAGTTCTGTTCCGGATCGAGCACCTCCAGCATCGCGGAGGCCGGGTCGCCACGGAAGTCCTGTCCCATCTTGTCGATCTCATCGAGCAGGATGAG
>CADCUU010000229.1 GCA_902805995.1 uncultured Rubellimicrobium sp. | reverse complement strand
AGCCATGAACCAGCGTTTCGACAAGTCGCGGCTCCCGAGCCGCCATGTCACCGAAGGCCCGGCCCGCGCGCCGCACCGCAGCTACTTCTACGCCATGGGGATCACCGAGGAGGAGATCCACCAGCCCTGGGTCGGCGTCGCCACCTGCTGGAACGAGGCCGCGCCCTGCAACATCGCCCTGAACCGGCAGGCGCAGGTCGTGAAGCACGGCGTCAAGAAGGGCGGCGGCACCCCCCGCGAATTCACCACCATCACCGTCACCGACGGCGTCGCCATGGGCCACGAGGGGATGCGCTCTTCCCTGGCCTCGCGCGATGCCATCGCCGACACGGTCGAACTCACCATGCGCGGCCACTGCTACGACGCTCTCGTGGGCCTCGCGGGCTGCGACAAGTCGCTGCCGGGCATGATGATGGCGATGGTCCGGCTCAACGTGCCCTCCGTCTTCATCTACGGCGGCTCGATCCTGCCGGGACGCTACCAAGGCCGCGACGTGACCGTCCAAGACGTGTTCGAGGCCGTGGGCCAGCATCAGGCCGGGGTCTTCTCCGACGCCGAACTCGCGGTGCTGGAACGCGTGGCCTGCCCCTCCTCCGGGGCTTGCGGCGCGCAGTACACTGCCAACACCATGGCCTGCGTGTCGGAGGCGATCGGCCTCGCGCTCCTCAACTCCTCCTCGGCCCCCGCGCCCTATGAAAGTCGCGACCAGTTCTGCGAATCCTCCGGCGTCGCGGTGATGACCCTGATCGAGAAGAACATCCGCGCCCGCGACATCGTCACCCGCAAGTCGCTGGAAAACGCAGCCCGCGTAGTCGGCTGCACCGGCGGCTCCACAAATGCCGCACTGCACCTCCCCGCCATCGCGCACGAGGCCGGGATCGACTTCGACCTCTTCGACGTGGCCGCGATCATGAAGGACACGCCCTATTTCGTGGACCTCCGCCCCGGCGGCAAATACGTCGCCAAGGACCTCCACGAGGTAGGCGGCGTCCCCGTCGTGATGAAGGAGCTTCAGAAAGCGGGCCTCCTGCACGAGGACTGCATCACGGCCTCGGGGCGCACCCTGGGCGAGGAACTCGACGACATCCGGGCCGAGGCCGATGGCCGCGTGATCTACCCCGTCGCCACGCCCCTGACCAAGACAGGCGGCGTCGTGGGCCTCAAGGGCAACCTCGCCCCCGATGGGGCCATCGTGAAGGTCGCGGGCATGACGGAGGCCGAGCAGGTCTTCACCGGCCCCGCCCGCGTCTTCGACTGCGAGGAGGACGCCTTCGCCGCCGTCAAGGCCCGCGCCTACAAGGAAGGCGAGGTCCTCGTCATCCGCAACGAAGGCCCGGCAGGCGGCCCGGGAATGAGGGAGATGCTGTCCACCACGGCGGCCCTGTCGGGCCAGGGCATGGGCAAGAAGGTCGCGCTCATCACCGACGGCCGCTTCTCGGGCGCGACGCGGGGCTTCTGCGTGGGCCATGTCGGCCCCGAGGCGGCGCATGGCGGCCCCATCGCGCTGCTGCGCGACGGCGACGTCATCACGCTGAACGCCCTCACGGGCGAGCTTTCGGTGGCGCTCACCGACGAGGAACTCGCCGCCCGCCGCGCCGAATGGAAGGGCCCGCGCGAGACGCAGTACGCCTCGGGCGCGGTCTGGAAGTTCGCCCGCCTCGTCGGCGGCGCGCGCTGGGGGGCCGTCACCCATCCGGGTGCGAAGGCCGAGCGGCACATCTACATGGACCAGTGACCCGGGGCCGGACCTCGGGAACGAGGGCTGGGTTGTCCTTCGGCGGACCCAGCCCCCTGCCCACCGGTCTGACGCCGCGTTCTTCGTGATGCGCCCCGGCCCCTGCGTCATAAGGGGCGCATGACGGCCTACCCGCATCTCCTGTCCCCGATCCGCCTTGGCGCCCTCGATCTCCCCAACCGGGTGATCATGGGCTCCATGCATACGGGGCTGGAGGAACGGGGCGACTGGGACCGGGTCGCCGCCTTCTACGCGGCGCGGGCCACGGCGGGGCTCATCGTCACCGGGGGAATGGCCCCGAACCGCGAAGGGGGCGTCTTTCCCGGCGCCTCGGGCCTCTTCTCCGACCAGGACATCGCGAACCACCGCCGGGTGACGGACGCGGTCCATGCGGCGGGCGGGCGGATCGCGATGCAGATCCTCCACGCCGGGCGCTACGCCTACAGCCCCGACGCGGTGGCCCCCTCGGCGCTCAAATCCCCCATCAGCCCCTTCCCGCCCCGGGAACTCGACGCCGAAGGCATCGAGGCGCAGGTGGCCGCAATCGCCACCGCCGCCCACCGTGCGAGAGAGGCCGGCTACGACGGCGTGGAGGTGATGGGCTCCGAGGGCTACTTCCTCAACCAGTTCCTGAGCGCCCGCACCAATCGCCGCACGGACGGCTGGGGCGGCTCCCTGGAAAACCGGATGCGCCTGCCGCTCGACGTGGTGCGCCGGGTCCGCGCGGCGCTCGGCCCCGACCTCGCCCTCATCTACCGCATCTCCCTCATCGACCTCGTGGAGGGCGGGCAGGCCTGGGACGACGTCGTGACGCTGGCCCGCGCCGTGCAGGCCGCCGGGGCCGACGCGCTCAACTCCGGCATCGGCTGGCACGAATCGCGGGTGCCGACCATCGCCACATCCGTCCCCCGGGGCGCCTGGACCTGGCTCACCGCCCGGCTGCGGCGCGAGGTCACGATCCCGGTCATCGCCTCCAACCGCCTCAACACGCCCGAAGTCTGCGAGGAGGTGCTGGCCCGGGGCGACTCCGACCTCGTGAGCCTCGCGCGCCCCTTCCTCGCCGACCCCGACTTCGTGGCCAAGGCCGCCACAGACCGCGCAAGGGAGATCGCCCCCTGCATCGCCTGCAACCAGGCCTGCCTCGACCACACCTTTTCGGGTAAGGTCGCGACCTGCCTCGTGAACCCCCGCGCCGCCCACGAGACGGAGTTGGTCGTGACCCCCGCCGTCGCCCCAAAGCGCATCGCGGTCGTGGGCGCAGGCCCGGCGGGCCTCTCGGCGGCCCTCACGGCGGCCGAACGCGGCCACCACGTCACGCTGTTTGAGCGCGACACCCGGATCGGCGGCCAGCTCCACCTCGCCTACGCTGTCCCCGGGAAGGAGGAGTTCGGCCCCCTGATCGACTGGTTCGCGACCATGGTCGAACGGCGCGGAATCGACCTGCGGCTCGGCCAGGACGCCACGCCCGAGGACCTGGCCGGGTTCGACGAGGTGATCGTCGCCACCGGCGTGCGCCCCCGCGACCCCATGATCCCCGGCCAGGGCTTGGCCCATGTCGTCACCTACGCCGACCTCCTTGCAGGCCGCGCGACGGCAGGCGCCCGGGTCGTGGTGATCGGGGCGGGCGGCATCGGCTTCGACGTGGCCGAGTTCCTGGTGACCGGCGACAGCCCGACGCTCGATCTACCGGAGTGGCTCGCCGAATGGGGCGTGGGCGACCCAGGCCAGACCCCCGGCGGCCTGTCCCCCGACGGCGCGCAGCCCGCGCCGCCGCTGCGCGAGATTACGCTCCTCCAGCGCCGGCCCGAGAAACCGGGGCGGCGGCTCGGGCGGACGACGGGCTGGATCCACCGCGCCTCCCTCGCCATGAAGGGTGTGCGGATGCTGGGCGGCGCGACCTACGAGGAGATCACCCCCGAGGGCATCCGCGTCCGCCTAAACGGAGAGGCCGTGCTGATCCCCGCCGACACGGTCGTCCTTTGCGCGGGCCAGGACAGCGAACGGGGCCTTGCGCAAGCGCTCCTCGCCCTCAGCCGGGAGGTGCATGTGATCGGCGGCGCCGATATCGCGGCCGAGCTCGACGCCAAGCGCGCCATCGACCAGGGCACCCGGCTGGCCGCAACGCTCTAGGCCGTTCCACTTCACCGGACAATGCCATGGAAATCCCCTGATTTGTCGGGCGACAGTCTCAATCGTGCCGGATTTGAACCCCAGTGTCTGGCCCAATGCCCGGACGTGAAGGAGCAAGGATGGACCGCCTGACCGAGATGGAGGCCTTTGCCACAGTTGTGGATCAGGGGGGTTTCACCGACGCTGCGAAGAAGATGGGCATCTCCAAGTCCGCCGTCTCCAAGCATGTGTCGGCGCTGGAGGCGCGGCTGGGGGCACGGCTCCTCAACCGCACCACGCGCCGGGTGTCGCCGACGGAGATCGGCCTCGCCTACTATGACCGCGCGCGCCGCGTCCTCAACGACGCAGGCGAAGCCGACGCCCTCGTCACCTCCATGCAGACCGCGCCCTCGGGCCTCCTGCGGATCTCGGTCGCGACGGACTTCGGGGTCAACCACCTCAGCCCTGTCCTGGGGGAGTTCCTTCAGGAATTCCCGGGCATCACCGTGAACATGGTGCTCAACAACCGCTATGTGGAGCTGATCTCCGAAGGCTTCGACATGGCGATCCGCATCGGGGACCTGGAGGATTCGACCCTCCGCGCCCGAAAGCTCGCCGAGACGACCAAGAAGATGATCGCCTCGCCCGCCTACTTCGCCCAGTACGGCCGGCCCGAGAAGATCGACGACCTCAACGAGCACAAGCTCCTGCACTACTCCAACCAGGTGAACTCCGCCGTCTGGAAGATCACCGCCCCTTCGGGGGAGAAGCGTCAGGTCCGGACCGTGGGCTGGCTCACGGTGAACGACGGGCAGTCTCTCCTCAACGCCTGCATCTCGGGCCTCGGGATCGCCTACCTGCCCTCGTTCCTTTACGCAGATGCAATGGCCAAGGGCCTCGTGGAGGAAGCAATCCCCGGTCTACCGGTGGAGGTGCAGGGCATCTACGCCGTCTACCCGCCGGGCCGCTTCACCCAGCCCAAGGTACGTGCCTTTATCGACTTTCTTGTGGAATCCTTCGCCGACAAGGGCCCCGACAACTGGTGAGCCCTCGGGTGGCCAGCCTCAGGGCAGCACCACCGCCTCGACCCGCCGGTTCGCCTCGCGCCCCTCGGGCGTGAGATTGGTGGCGAGGGGGGCGAGCCAACCCATCCCCTCGGCCTGCACCTGCGCGCGCGCCACGCCATGCGCGGCCACGAGCCGGTCCGCGACCGCCTCGGCGCGCTGCTTCGACAGGGCGATGTTGCCCGGAAGCGAGCCCTGCGCATCGGTGTGCCCCACAAGGGCCACGCGGCGGGACGGGTCGGCCGCGAGATAGGCCGCCAACTCCTCCAGCGCGGCCTCCCCGCCGGGGGCGAGTTCGGCGGAGCCCGACAGGAAGGCGAGCCCCCCCAGCACCACGCGGCCCTCCCCCTCAAGGCGCGCGGCGAACCCATCCTCCGGTACGGCCACCTGCGGGGCGGCGGGCTCGGGGGCGGCAGGACCTGCGGGGGCCTCAGTCGTCGGCGGCGCCTCGGCCTGCTCCACATGGATGACCTGGACAAACCCCTTGGCGGCGCTCCGGCTCACCAGAAGGCTCACGGCCTCGCCTTCCCGCTCCGCAGACAGATAGCGAAAGTCGGCGAGGTCCACGAACATGCCGGGCGGCGGCAGGACCTCGATGGCCGCCCGGAAGTCGAACCCTCCGCAAGCCTCGCCCTCGCAGTCCAGCAACGTGCCAAAGCCCTGCTGGGCCAACTGCTCCCTCAGGGGCTCCAGAAGCTGGAGCGTCGTGGCCCCCGGCATGTCGGTCTGGAAGATCTCCCGCGTGATGACGCCTTCGACGGTCCGGCTCGGCAGGGTCCCCTCGGCCCAGGGGCCAGTGGCCAGCGCATGGTCGCCCAGGGGCTCCGACTCCTGCAGGACGCGAACGGGGGACCCGGGCGGCTCCAGCGTCAGGGCCAAGCCGGGTTGGGCCAGCAGCGAAAGGAACGCGAGGCGCCACGCCCTACGAATCATTCGGGGAAGATGGCGGCGAGGCGGGTCATCGCCTCGTTGACGCGGGCGCCGTCGGGGCCGCGGATCACGATGTTGGCACCGAAGCTGCCGCCCGCGTTGAACGGATAGGACCCCATGGAGAGGTCCGGGTAGTCGCCCGCCAACTGCGCCAGCGGTCCCGCGATCTCCCCCTCCCCCTTCTGGATGCGGTAGCTCAGCGACAGGAGCGGCGTTCCCCCGGTAAGCCGCGGCAGGAGCCCAGCGACCATCGCCTCGAAGATGCGTGGCACGCCCGCCATCACATGCACGTTGCGGATCGAAAACCCCGGCGCGGCGCTGACCGGGTTGTCGATGAGCGTCGCGCCCTCGGGCACGCGGGCCATGCGGAGCCGCGCCTCGTTCATCTCCGTGCCCATGCGGTCGTAATGCGCCTTCAGGACCCCAAGCGCGTCATCTCGCACGCCCAAGGCGGCCCCCATGGCCTCGGCCACAGCGTCGGCGGTGATGTCGTCATGCGTGGGACCGATCCCGCCCGAGGTGAAGACGTGGTCATGCGACCCGGACAGCGCCCGCACCGCCTCCACGATCCGGTCATGGCGGTCCGACACCACGCGCGCCTCCTGCAGGTCGATGCCGACGCGCGTCAACTCCTGCGCCAGGAAGTGCAGGTTGGAGTCGCGGGTGCGGCCCGACAGGATCTCGTCCCCGATGACGAGGATCGCGGCAGTGGGATTCGACATCGGGGCCTCGCGCTGGTGCTGGTCCTCAGGTATAGGGGTGCGCCCCGGCCCATTCCAGTCTTGCGGCTGGAACTCGGTGCGGGCCGTGCCTATTTCCCTTCATCAGGCGGAAGGACGAGACGAGTGGACGAACGACGGGGACGACTGACGCGCGAAGGGATCCGCATCCACGAGCCCTCGGATTTCGAGGGCATGCGCGTGGCGGGCCGCGTCGCGGCCGCGATCCTGGACGAGATCGGGCCGCATGTCGTGCCCGGCCAGACCACGGGCGAGCTCGACCGCATCATCACCGCCATGGTCGAGGCGCGCGGCGTCGTGTCGGCGACGATCGGCTACAAGGGCTACCAGCACGCCTCCTGCATCTCGGTGAACCATGTGGTCTGCCACGGCATCCCGGGCGACAAGGTGCTCAAGGACGGGGACGTCCTGAACATCGACGTCACGGTGATCGTGGACGGCTGGTACGGCGACACGTCGCGCATGTACGTGGCCGGCACGCCGTCCAAGAAGGCGCAGCGCCTGATCCAGGTCACGCATGATGCGCTGATGCTGGGGATCGAGGCCGCGCGGCCCGGCGCCACCTTCGGCGACATCGGCGCCGCGATCCAGGCGCATGTGGAAGGCAACCGGATGAGCGTCGTCCGCGACTTCTGCGGCCATGGCCTGGGCCGGGTC
Source organism: uncultured Rubellimicrobium sp. (assembly GCA_902805995.1). Lineage (GTDB taxonomy): Bacteria > Pseudomonadota > Alphaproteobacteria > Rhodobacterales > Rhodobacteraceae > Rubellimicrobium. Next base: position 18,687 of record CADCUU010000229.1, on the reverse strand, counting down.
TTCCACGCGCCGCCGAACGTCCTTCACTACGGCCGCCCTGGCACCGGGCCCCGGCTGGAGGAGGGGATGTTCTTCACCATCGAGCCCATGGTGAACCTCGGCCGGCCGGAGACCAAGGTCCTGGCCGACGACTGGACCGCCGTGACGCGGGACAAGTCGCTTTCCGCCCAGTTCGAGCATTCGGTCGGCATCACCGGCTCGGGGGCGGATATCTTCACCGCCTCGCCCGCCGGAATCTTCTATCAACCCGCCGCGTAGACCATCCGCGCCTCGGGGAGCCAGTGCTCCTCGAGGTTCGCCCCTTCCCCGATCCGGTCCACCACCGCGAACAGCCCCGGCGCATGGAGCGGTGTCAGGACGCCGTGCCACGTTCCCCGCAGGAGATTGATCCCCTGTCCCGGCGCGGTCAGGAAGGCGCGGATGCGGCCCGGCACGGTCTCCCGACCCTCGGCCACGACCACGAGGAAGGGAGATTGCGTCATGGGCAGGAAGGCTTGGGAGCCCTCGGGGTGCCGCTCCACCATCTCCAGCCGGTAGGGCAGGCTGCGGGGCTCGGCCTGGAAGATGCTGATCCCCGCGCGCCCCGTCCCGAAGTCGAGCCGCGCCCGGTCGTGGAAGCGCCCGCAGAGGCCCTGGTTGATGAGCCGGTCGGGCGAGCCTGCGGCCTCCAGCACGTCGCCGAAGGGGGCGAAGGCCTCGGGCGTGAGGAGTTCGGCGAGGATGTCGGTCATGCGGTCACCGGTCATGGGGACGTTGTCCTGCCGCCGCCCAGGCGCGCTCGCGTCGGGCCACGACAAGGGGCAAGGCAGGGACCAACGCTCCCGCCCTGTTCTCCCTCGGCGGCGGATGCCCGACGACGATCTTCACAGCGTCAGCGCCGGATGCCGGTTCACGTCCTTGTAAAGCAGGTAGCGGAACGGCCCGTCGCCGGTCGCCACACAGGCCTGCGGGCAGAAGGCGCGCAGCCACATGAAGTCGCCGGGGCCCACCTCCACCCAGTCGGTGTTGAGGAGGTAGCGCGCCGTCCCTTCAAGGACGTAGAGCCCGTGCTCCATGACATGGGTTTCCGCAAAGGGGATGCGGCCGCCGGGCCGGAACGTCACGATGTTGACGTGCATGTCGTGGCGCAGGTCCTCGGGCTCCACGAAGCGCGTCGTGCCCCAGAGATCGGTGTTCGCCATCCACCGCACCGGCATCTCGGCGTCCGAGGTCACGAACGCCGTGGGAAGGCCCACTCCGCGCGCCGGAACATAGCGGCGGCGGATCCAGTGAAGCCGCAGGGGAGAGGTGGCGCGGATCGACCACGGCGTGCTCGGCGGCAGGTAGGCGTAGCTGCCGGCGACAAGCTCGTGCACCGCGCCGTCGAGGGCGAGGACCCCGGCCCCCCCTGCCACCAGCAGCACGCCCTCGGCGGCGGGATCGGGCTCGGGCGCGTCGCTGCCGCCGCCCGCCTGCACCTCCAGGGCGTATTGGGCGAAGGTTTCGGCAAATCCCGACAGGGGCCGGGCCAGGATCCAGGCGCGCGTGCCCTCCCAGCCGGGGAAGAAGCTCGTGACGATGTCACGCTGCACGGCGGCCGGGATGAAGGCATAGGCCGTGGTGAAGACGGCCCGGTTGCCGGCGGCGTCCTCGGACTGCTCGGGGAGGCCCCCGGGAGGGAATGCGTAGGTCATGGCAGGATGGCCTTCAGGCGCAGTTCGGCGATGCGTTCCACCTGGCGCAGCGCCTCGGCGAACTCGGTGGCGGAGTCGTTCGCGATCCGGCGCTCGAAGGCGCTCAGGATGCCGGCCTTGGTGTTGTCGCGGACCGCGATGATGAACGGGAATCCGTGACGGTCCACATAGGCCGTGTTGAGCGCGGTGAACCGCTCCCGCTCCTCGTCGGTGAGGGCATCAAGGCCCGCGCTGGCCTGCTCGGCGGAGGAATCGGAGGTCAGGCGCCGGGCCGCCGCGAGCTTGCCCGCGAGGTCCGGGTGGGCGCGCAGCACGCCCATCTGCTCCTCCGGCGAGGCGTTGCGCAGGATGCGGGCGAGCGCGTTGGCAAGGCCGGTGGCGCTGTCATGAGCGGGGCCTAGCTCCAGCGCCCAGGCGCGGTCGGCGACCCAGGGCGAATGCTCCACGATCCCGCCGAACTTCGCGACAAAGGCCTTGCGGTGCATCTCCGACGGGCGCTCCCGCGCCTCGGGCGGGTGATGCGCGGCCCAGTGGGCGGCGATCTGGCCACGGGTGGCGAACCAGGCCCCGCCCTTCTGCTGCGCGTGCTTCAGGAACTGCCGCAGGCCCGCCGCCTTGGCCGGCCGTCCCACGAGGCGGCAGTGAAGGCCCACGGACATCATCCGCCCCCCTTCCTCGTGCAGCATATCGAAGCTGTCGCAGAGGTAGTCGCCGAAATCGCGCCCCGTGACCCAGCCGGGGGACACGGCGAATCGCATGTCGTTGGCCTCCAGCGTGTAGGGAATCACGAGCTGGTCGCGGGCGCCGACATTGATCCAGTGGGGCAGGTCGTCGTCATAGGTGTCGCTGATCCAGTCGAACTGCCCGGTCTCCGCCGTCAACCGCACGGTGTTGGCGGAGCAGCGCCCCGTGTACCATCCACGCGGAGCCACACCGACCACCTCCGTATGCAGGCGGATGGCCTCGGCGATAACGGCGCGCTCGTCCTCCTCCAGCATGTCCTTGTGCTCGACCCATTTCAGGCCATGGGAGGCGATCTCCCAGCCCGCGGACTTCATGGTGGCGACCTGCTCGGGGGAGCGGGCGAGCGCGGTGGCCACGCCGTAGATCGTCACGGGCAGGTCACGCAGCATCCGATGGAGCCGCCAGAACCCGGCCCGCGCGCCGTAGTCGTAGATCGACTCCATGTTCCAGTGGCGCATCCCCGGCCAGGGGCTCGCCCCGGCGATGTCGCTCAGGAACGCCTCCGATGCAGCGTCGCCGTGAAGGATCGAGTTCTCGCCCCCTTCCTCGTAGTTGAGGACGAGGCTGATCGCCACGCGGGCGCCGCCGGGCCACTGGGCATCAGGCGGTGTCTCACCATGGCCGCGCAGGTCGCGGGGGTAGCGGTCGGGCATTCTGAACTCCTGTCCGACGATGAGTAGGCCGGGCGCGGGCGGGGTTGCAAGCGGGCCTCTCGTCGGCCGAAAAGGTGGAAACGGAGGGTGACATGGCAGACGGCTTTCTCACGACGCATGTGCTGGACACCGCGCGGGGGGTGCCCGCGGCGGGGCTGCGCATCACGCTCGACCGGATCGACGGGCCGGGCCGCGAACGTCTGGCCGAGGTCGTGACGAACCACGACGGCCGCACCGACGGGCCGATCCTGCCCAAGGAACGCTTCGCCCCCGGCCTCTACGAGCTGACCTTCCATGCGGGCGACTACCTGCGGGGCACCGGCGCGCCGCTGACCGAGCCCGCCTTCCTCGACGAGGTGCCGATCCGCTTCGGGATGCAGGCGGGGCACTACCACGTGCCGCTGCTGCTGTCCCCGTTCGGCTATTCGACATACCGGGGAAGCTGACACGGCCTACGGTCCCGTGACCTTGCGGGGCGGCGGCTTCCGGGCCGCGAGGTCACGGGCTATGCTGCCGCGAAACGAGGGACCAACGAATGTATGACGCCGCCGTCCTGTGGCATTGGATCGAGTTCGCGGTCCGCTGGCTCCATGTCATCACCGCCATCGCCTGGATCGGGTCGAGCTTCTACTTCATCGCGCTCGACCTCGGCCTCCACCGCGACCGCAACCTCGCCTCGGGGGCCGACGGGGAGGAATGGCAGGTCCATGGGGGCGGGTTCTACCACATCCAGAAATACCTCGTGGCGCCCGAGCGGATGCCGGGCGACCTCACCTGGTTCAAATGGGAAAGCTACGCGACGTGGCTCTCGGGCTTCACGCTCCTCGTGCTCGTCTACTGGATCGGTGGGGAGCTGTTCCTGATCGACCGGACCGTGCTCGACATCCCCGTCTGGCAGGGGGCGCTGATCTCGGCCGCGTCGCTGGGCTTCGGCTGGGTGGCCTATGACCGGCTCTGCCAGTCGAGGTTCGGGGACGAGCCCGTGCGCCTCATGATCGCGCTGTTCGGGATCATCGTCCTGATGTCGCTGTTCTACACGCATGTCTTCTCGGGCCGGGCGGCGCTGCTGCATCTGGGGGCGTTCACGGCGACGATCATGTCGGGGAACGTGTTCTTCACGATCATCCCCAACCAGAAGATCGTGGTCGCGGACCTGATCGCGGGCCGCAAGCCCGACCCGAAATACGGCAAGATCGCCAAGCAGCGCAGCACCCACAACAACTACCTGACGCTGCCCGTCATCTTCCTGATGCTGTCGAACCATTACCCGCTGGCCTTTGCCGGGCAGAACACCTGGATCATCGCGAGCCTCGTGTTCCTGATGGGGGTGACGATCCGGCACTGGTTCAACACGCGCCACGCCCGCAAGGGGAACCCGCACTGGACGTGGCTCGCGACGGCGGTGATCTTCCTCGTCATCGTCTGGCTCGCCAGCCCCCGGGCCTATTCCTACGACGACGAGGCCGCCGCCGACACCTTCGCCCCGGGCGCGGAACGGTTCGCCCAAGCCGCGGGATGGGAGGAGGTCCACACCATCGTCCAGGGCCGCTGCTCCATGTGCCACGCCGCCGAGCCCGCCTGGCCGGGGCTCCACTGGCCGCCGCAGGGCGTGATGCTGGAAACGGAGGCGCAGATCGCCTCCCTCGCGCGGGAGATCTACCTCCAGGCCGGGGTGAGCCATGCCATGCCGCCGGGCAACCTGTCCGATGTCACGCCCGAGGAGCGGGCGGCGATCCGCGCCTGGTTCGAGGGCGCCTAGGGCTGGACCTTGGGCTCGCGCAGCCAGCCGTCCTGAACCTCCACCCTGTCAGCGTCCACGAGGCGGGCCAAGCGGCCCAGTTCCGCCATTAGACGGTCGGTGCGACCCCGGCCCCAGCGGAGGCCGGGCTCGGGCCAGAGGGCGCGGAGCGTGAGGGTGCCGTTCTGCGTCACCACCTCGGTCCGGGCGACAAGGCGGGTGCCCTCAAGAAGCGGGAAGACGTAGTAGCCGAAGGTCCGCTGCGGGGCCGGCACGAAGATTTCGATCCGGTAGCGGAAGCCGAACAGGCGCTCGGCCCTGGCCCGGTCCCGCAGGGCGGGGTCGAAGGGCGACAGGAGCCGCAGGCGATCCCCAGGCTCCGGTAGCGCGGCGGCCTCCTCCAGCGTGCCGGGGCGGGCGAGGCTGCGGCGGAGCTTGCCGTCCGCCCCCTCGACCCGGATCTCCTCCACCTCGCCCCGGGCGAGCGCGTAATGCGCCCAGCCCTGGGCCTCCTGCGGAGTCAGCAGATCGAAGAACGCGGCCACCTCCCCCGGCGTGGCGAAACCCAGCCGGTCGAGCGCGGCGTTCGCGGCCCAGGCGACGGTTTCCTCCAGCGCGGGGGCCCGGGCGCGGAGAGCGTCGGGGATCACGCGCTCGGTCAGGTCATAGACCTTCTGAAAGCCCTCGCGGTGGGACACGGACAGCTCCCCCGACCGCCAGAGGTATTCGAGGGCGACCTTGGACGGGTGCCAGTTCCACCAGCCGGGCTCCTTGCGGGGGCCGTCGCCCAGAAGGTCGGAGCTTTTCGTCCCGCCATTGTCCGCGATATGGGCCAGGGTGCGCTCCAGGCCCTCGCGGAAGTCGGGCCCCTGCCAGCTGTCCCACCGGCCATCCATCCGCGCCCGGTCGCGGGCGAAACGATGCCGCCAGTGGGGCCAGGCCCCCATCGGGAGGACGGAAGCGTCGTGGGTCCAGTGCTCGAAGGCGCCCCGCCCCCTGACCAGCCGCTGGAGGTCGGCGGGTCGGTAGCCGGGGCTGCGGCTCCACAGGATCAGGTCATGGGCCCGGGCCAGCGTGAGGACCGAATCGACCTGCACGAAGCCCAAGGCGTCGAGCAGCCCGTCCAGGCCCTGCGTCCGCGGCGGCGCGAGAAGGCCGTGCCGGGCGAGGAACAGCCGTCGGGCGTCGCGGTTGGGCAGGATCGGCGCGGACACGGGGCCTCCGGTGGACAGGGCGTGCGGGGCAGCTTATGTCCGGTCGATCATGGCAGACCAGAAGAACCCGAACCGAAAGCTCATCGCGGAGAACCGGCGTGCCCGGTACGACTTCGCCATCGAGGACGACATTGAGGCGGGGATCATCCTCATGGGCTCGGAGGTGAAGTCGCTCCGGGTCGGGCAGTCGAACATCGCCGAAAGCTACGCCTCGGTCGAGGGGGGGGAGTTGTGGCTGACGAACGCCTATATCGCCCCCTACGAGCCCGCCAAGACCTGGGGCCACGAGGCGCGGCGGCGGCGCAAGCTCCTCGTCAAGAAGAAGGAGCTGGCCCGGCTCTGGTCCGCGACGGCACGCGAGGGCATGACCATCGTGCCGCTGACGATGTACTTCGACGACAAGGGTCGGGTGAAGCTCAAGATCGGCGTGGCCAAGGGCAAGAAGAACCACGACAAGCGCGCAAGCGAGGCCGAGCGCGACTGGAACCGCCAGAAGGGGCGGCTTCTCAAGCAGGGCTACTGACGCGCGACGGGGGCGGCCGCCATCAGCGGGGCTGCCTGGGACCGGAGCGGCGTGCCCGTCAGTGGCGCGGACGGCTTGCGCCCGGTGTCCCCTGCCCTTACGGAGCGGGCCATGCGCGAGGATCCCCATACGCTCGTCTCCACCGACTGGCTGGCCGAACGGCTGGCCCGGGACCCGAACTCCGTCGTGGTACTGGATGCGTCCTGGCATCTGCCGGGCGCGGGGCGCGACGCCGGCGCGGAGTTCCTGGAGGCCCGCATCCCCGGGGCACGCCGCTTCGACATCGACCACGTGTCCGACCACGACAGCCCCCTGCCCCACATGGCCCCCTCACCCCAGGCGTTCCGCGACGCGGCCGCCGCGCTCGGCGTCGGGCCGGGAGTGCAGGTCGTGGCCTATGACAGCCTGGGAATCTTCTCGGCCGCCCGCGCGTGGTGGACCTTCCGGCTGATGGGGCACGAGGCCGTGGCCGTGCTCGACAGCGGCCTGCCCAAATGGCTCTCCGAAGGGCGGGCCGTCGAGTCCGGCACGCCTGGAGCAGTGCCCTCCGCCGATACCCCGGTCCCCACGGTTGACCCCTCGCGCCTCGCGGATGCCGACGCCGTCGCGCGGGCGCTCGGCTCCGGCGAGACGCAGGTTATCGACGCGCGCGGACGGCCCCGTTTTCGCGGGGAGGCGCCGGAGCCCCGGGCGGGCCTGCGCTCCGGCCATATGCCGGGGGCGCTGAACCTCCCCTTCGGCGAGGTGCTGGCCCCCGACGGGACCATGAAGGACGAGGACGGCCTCCGCGCCGCGCTTGTGGCCGAGGGGATCGACCCCGCCCGCCCCGTCATCACCACCTGCGGATCGGGCGTGACCGCCGCGATCCTGTCGCTCGCCCTTGAACGGCTGGGGCGGACGGCGGCGCTTTACGACGGCTCCTGGGCCGAATGGGGCGCCGATCCGACCCGGCCGGTCGCCACCGGACCCTGAGGAGTTCCCATGTTCGACCAGTTGAAGGACCAGCCCGCCGACAAGATCCTGAGCCTCATGGCGGCGTTCCGCGCCGACCCGCGCGAGGGCAAGATCGACCTGGGCGTCGGCGTCTACAAGGACGCGGACGGGCGCACCCCCGTCATGCGTGCCGTGCGCGAGGCCGAGAAGCGCATCTGGGACGAGGAAACCACCAAGACCTACACGGCGCTCGCGGGGGACCCGGCCTTTTCCGATGCGATGATCGCGATGGTGCTGGGCGAGGCGGTGCCCCGGGCACGCGTCGCGGCGGTGGCCACCCCCGGCGGCACAGGTGCGGTGCGGCAGGGCTTCGAGCTGATCCGCATGTTGAACCCCGGCGCGACGGTCTGGGTGCCCGAGCCCACCTGGCCCAACCACCTGTCGATCCTGAAGCACCTCGGCATCCCCACGCGCAGCTACCGCTACGTGGACGCGCAGACGCTCCAGATCGATGCAGCGGGGATACTGGAGGATCTGCGCGCCGTGCAGGCTGGGGATGCGGTGCTGCTGCATGGCTGCTGCCACAATCCCTCGGGCGCGGACCCGGATGCGGGCACCTGGGACCGGATCGGGGCGCTCCTGCGCGAACGCGGCGCCCTGCCCTTCGTGGACTTGGCCTACCAGGGCTTCGGCGACGGGCTGGAGGCGGATGCGGCGGCCACGCGGGCGCTGGCAGTGGGGGGCGAATGCCTGATCGCGGCGTCGTGCTCCAAGAACTTCGGCATCTACCGCGAACGGACGGGCGTGCTGATGGCCGTGTCCACCGATGAAGGGGTGTCGAAGGTCGCGCAGGCGAACCTCGCCTACCTGAACCGGCAGAACTACTCCTTCCCGCCCGACCACGGGGCGCGGGTGGTGACGACGATCCTGGGCGACGAGGGGCTCCGCGCCGACTGGATGGCCGAGTTGGAGGAGATCCGCACGGGGATGCAGGGCCTGCGGGCCAGCCTCGCGGCGGAGCTCCGGCGGCTTACCAACTCGGACCGATTCGATTTCCTGCTGAACCACAAGGGCATGTTCTCGCGGCTGGGCGCGAGCCCTGAGCAGGTGGAGCGGATGCGGGCCGAGCACGGGATCTACATGGTGGGCGACAGCCGGATCAACGTGGCGGGGCTGAACGCCCGAACGGTGCCGCTGCTCGCGAAGGCCATGGTGGAGGTCGGGCTCTGACGAGCCTGGGCCAGGGTGCCTGTCCCTGGCGGTGAACGACGTCGAACGATGAAGACGCGACGAAGGGGGCCAGCGTGCCCCCTTTTTCCATGCGCCAAAGGAAACGGCCCGCGCAGTTGCCTGCACGGGCCGCCTGTCCGGGCCAGGGTTGGGGGGAGGAGCACCCTCCCCCGGCCCGAAAGGTCACATGTTGTAGGCGGGCTCGCCATGCTCGGCGAGGTCGAGGCCCTCGCGCTCCACTTCCTCGCGCACCCGCAGGCCGATCAGGATGTCCACCACCTTGAAGAGGATGAAGGAGCCCACGCCGACGAAGACCACCGTGAAGGCCACGGCCTTGATCTGGGCCCAGACGGCGGTGCCGAAGACGTAGTCGGCGACCTGGAGCGTGCCGGGGACACTCAGGTAGTCGGGGATGCCTGCGCCGCCGAGAGCCGGGTTCACGAGGATGCCCGTGCCGATGGCGCCGATGATCCCGCCGATGCCATGGATGCCGAACACGTCGAGGCTATCGTCAAGGCGCAGGGCGCCCTTCACGTAGGCCACGAAGGCGAAGCAGACGATGGCGGCCACGATGCCCAGGACGATGCTGCCCATCGGGCCCGCGAAGCCTGCGGCCGGGGTCACGGCAACGAGGCCCGTCACCACGCCCGAGACGAGGCCCAGGAGCGAGGGATGGCCCTTGAGGATCCATTCCGCGAACATCCAGGTCACGCCCGCTGCCGCCGCGGCCACGAAGGTGTTGATGACGGCGAGGGACGTGATGGCGTTGGCCTCGAGGTTGGAGCCGGCGTTGAAGCCGAACCAGCCGAACCACAGCAGCGCCGCGCCGATCATGGTCATGGTGAGGGAATGGGGGGCGAAGTTCTCGCGGCCATAGCCCAGGCGGCGGCCCATGAGGAGGCAGCCCACGAGGCCCGCGATGCCCGCATTGATATGGACCACGGTGCCGCCCGCGAAGTCGAGCGCGCCCCAGTTCCACAGGAGCCCGTTGGCGGACAGCGCGGCGGAGGCGGCGTCCATGGCGGCGGTGTCGCCCGCGGCCTCGGCGATCAGGTAGGCGGTCTGCTGCTCGGCCAGGAAGTCGGGGCCGCCCCACCACCAGACCATGTGGGCCATCGGGAAGTAGATGAAGGTCGCCCAGAGCACCGTGAAGAGCAGGAGGGCCGAGAACTTCATCCGCTCGGCAAAGGCGCCGACGATCAGCGCCGGCGTGATGCAGGCAAAGGTCATCTGGAAGGCGACAAAGGTGTATTCGGGCAGGTAGACGCCGTTGGTGAAGGTCGCGACCACCGTGGTCACGTCCACGCCGGACAGGAAGGCCTTGGAGAAGCCGCCCACATAGCTGTTCCAGGCGCCGCCGTCGGTGAAGGCCATGGAATAGCCGTAGACGACCCAGACGACGCACATGACCGCCGTGATGGCGAAGACTTGCGTGAGCACCGACAGCATGTTCTTCTGCCGGACGAGCCCGCCGTAGAAGAGCGCGAGCCCCGGGATGATCATGAGGAGCACCAGCACGGTGGAGGTGGTCATCCAGGCCACGTCGCCGTTGTTGACGCTCGTCGTGTAGGTATAGGGCACGAGCGCGCCCGCGTCGCTCGTGGTGCTGGCCGCGCCTTCGGCGGCCTCCTGCGCCCAGGCGGGCAGCGCGGCCAGCGCAGCGCCAAGCGCCGCAAGGCCGGAGAGTGTCCTTGTCTTTGCCATCGTCCCTTTGTCTCCTGACCTCTTGATCCTCACAGGGCGTCCTCGCCCGTCTCGCCCGTGCGCACGCGCAAGGCGGCCTCCACGTCCAGCACGAAGATCTTGCCGTCGCCGATCTTGTCGGTGCGGGCGGTGCGGGCGATCGTCGCCGTGACCTGCTCCACGAGCACGTCGGGCACGACGATCTCGAGCTTGACCTTGGGCACGAAGGCCACGGCGTATTCGGCGCCCCGGTAGATCTCGGTATGGCCCGACTGGGCGCCGAAGCCCTTGATCTCGGTCACCATCATGCCGCGCACGCCCACGGCGGTGAGCGCCTCGCGCACCTCCTCGAGCTTGAACGGCTTTATGGTTGCGATGATGAGTTTCACGTGCCTTGTCCCCTGCGAGAGTCCGCTCAGGGGCGACGAAGGGGCCAATGTCGGCCGGGGAACAAGCTTGCGGCCCTGCCGCAAAGGGCTGCCAAGCCGTGAAACCGCCCAGGAAATGCACAAATTGTGCACATTGCACAAATATAGGGCAGCTCTGAAAGGATCACGAGCCGGTGAGGCGGAGTTGGCCCTTCGACAAGCCCGCCCGCTTTGGATAGGATCCCCGCAACAATCATCGAGGGCGGCCGCCACGCGCGGCCGGAGGCGCATGGGCAGACAAGGATCGGGCAAGCCGCCGCTGGTGGCGGAGCGGCGAGGGGCTGCGGGCGGCCAACAGCCACCGCGCAAGCCTGCCGTGCGCCGACCCGCCGCGCCGCCGCCGCCGCGCGGCAAGGGGCCGATCCGCTGGCTGCTGGGGCTGCCGCTGGCCCTCCTCCGATTCGTGACCCGCATCGTCTGGGCCGTGGCCTGGCGCGCAGGGCTCGCAGGGGGCGCCCTTGTCGGCGTCTGGGTCGCGGTCGTCGCTTCCTCTCTCCCGCCGGTGACAGATGTGGTGGACGGGCGCGCGCGCGGCTCGGTCACGATGCTCGACCGATGGGGCGAGACCTTCGCCTGGCGGGGCGACCAGTTCGGCGGCATGATCACGACCGAAGACGTGTCGCCACACCTGCTCGACGCGGTCATCGCAACGGAGGACCGCCGCTTCTGGTGGCACCCCGGCGTGGACCCGCAGGGCGTCGCGGGCGCCATGCGGATCAACCTGAGCGAAGGGCGCAGGCCCTGGTCCGGCAACGGCGGCTCGACCATCACGCAGCAGACGGCCAAGCTCCTCTGCCTCGGTCGTCCCTTCGACGCCGAGGTCTGGGAGGACGAGGCCGCCTACGAGGCGGACTGCCGTCGCACCACCCTCATGCGCAAGGTGCAGGAAGCGGTCTATGCCATGGCGATGGAGCTCCGCTACTCCAAGGAGGAGGTCCTGACGATCTACCTCAACCGCGCCTATCTGGGCGCGGGCACGCGGGGCTTCGAGGCGGCGGCGCAGCGCTACTTCGGGCATTCCGCGTCGCTCGTGACGCCTGCGGAGGCTGCGATGCTGGCGGGCCTGCTCAAGGCGCCCTCGGCCTATGCGCCCACGAACGACCTCCAGCGGTCTCGAGACCGGGCGAACATCGTCATCGGCCTCATGGAGGAGCAGGGCTACCTCGACGAGGCGCAGGCGGAGGAGGCGCGGGCCAACCCCGCCGAGCTGTCGCCCCAGGCGGCGGCCGGCACGGGCGGGGCCTTCGCGGACTGGGTGATGGATTCGGGGCCCGAGTTCTTTACCCAGGACACGACCGAGGACGTAACCATCCGCACCACGCTCGACCCCCGCATCCAGGCGGCGGCCGAGGAGGCGATGGCCTATGTCTTCGAGAGCCAAGTTCGCGCAGGAAGCGTGGCCGAGGCCGCCATCGTGGTGATGAGCGCGGACGGCGCGGTGCGCGGCATGGTCGGCGGGCGTCAGGCGGGGGCCGGACTCTTCAACCGGGCCACGCAGGCGCAGCGGCAGACGGGGTCGAGCTTCAAGCCCTTCGTCTACGCCGCCGCCCTGGACCTGGGGATGAGCCCCTTGGACGTGATCGACGACAGCCCGATGTGCCTGTCCATCGCCGGGTCGGGCAACTGGTGCCCGGACAACTACGACCACGCCTTCAAGGGCCCGATCACCCTGACGCAGGCCCTCGCCGAAAGTCGCAACATCCCCGCCGTGGAGCTGAGCGAGATGGTGGGCCGCGACAGCGTGCGCAACATCGCCGCGCAGTTCGGGATCGAGGGGGACCTCGCCCTTGGCCCGGCTCTCGCCCTGGGGGCGTCGGAATCGACGCTGCTGGAGATGACGGGCGCCTATGCGGGCATCCTGAACGGGGGCTCGGCGGTGCTGCCCTACGGCCTGCTGGACCTGACGCTCCAGGGTGAGGAGCAGCCGCTCATGGGCCAGGGCGGCGGCATCCGGGAGCGCGTGATCCAGGAGATGGCCGCGCGGGAGCTGACCTGGATGATGTGGCGCGTGGTCGAGGACGGGACGGGCCAGCGCGCGCGCATCCCCGGCTGGGAGATCGCGGGCAAGACGGGAACGACGCAAGGCGCACGCGACGCGTGGTTCATCGGCTTCTCGGCCGACTACGTCACGGGCGTCTGGATGGGCTACGACGACAACACGCCGCTGACGGGCGTCACCGGTGGGGGCCTTCCGGCCGATATCTGGCGCGAGACCATGACCCGGGTGCTGGAGGGCGAGGTGCCCCGCCCCCTCCCCATGGCGCCCCCGGCAGGCGGCGGCAGCGGCTTCGTGCAGCCGGGCGGCCTGTTGGCGGATGGGTCGGGGCAGCCCTATGCCCAGACAGGCGATCCGGCGGTGGACGCGGCGCTGGAGGCGGCCTTTGGCGCGCCGCTGCCCGCCCCGGGCACAGGGGACTCGTCGGAGGACGCCGTGCTCGACACGCTTCTCTCGATCCTGGGGGAATAGGTCGACGGGCTGAGGGGGCGAGCTGCTCCTCCGGGACGGGGTCCGCCGGGCTGTGTGGCGCGCAGCCCTGGGGTTCGGCGACCTCGACGTCCTCGGAGGCGGATCCGTGCTCGACTCCTGCATCCGAGGGATCGCATCATTCAGCGGCCGCGCCGTCGGGCCCCGGGCAGCGCTCGTAGCGGAAGGCGTAGCCGCGCCAGAGGACGAAAATGGCGTCCCCTTCGGCCGCGCGCATGAACATGGCGCGCTCGGTCCAGGTCTCCCCCTCCCCCTCGCAGTCGAGGACATAGATCGTCGCATCGAGGTCGAGCACGTCCACGGGCTCGGTCATGCGGCAGGTGGCGCCCACACCTTCGAAGACGCCTCCGCCGATGCGAAGCGCCCCGCCCTCCTCGCCCACGCGGTCGCAGTCCGCGCCTTGGGACAAGCGGTAGGTGCCATCCCAGGGCAGCGCCTGCACAGCCGCGGGCACCATGAGGAGAAAGGCCAGGACAGGGGAGCGGCCGGTCATCGGGGGCCTCCCGGCAGGGACGTGCCGGGGGCGATATGGCGCGACGCGGGGCGAGGGCCAGCCCCGCCGCTGTCACATGCGGGACAGGTCGGCGATGAGCCGGTCGAGGTCGCCGCCCCGCTGGTCGAGCATGGCCTGGATCTCCGCCCGCTCCGACAGGAGCATGTTCACCCCCTCGATCACGATGTTGAAGAAAAGGGGGCGGCCTGTCGCCTCCGAAACCCAGAAGTCCACGCGAAAGGGCGCTTGGTTCTGGAAGATGGCGGTGGTCGTGACCTCGATGCCGTTGGGGACGGCGCGGGCGCTCTCCACCTCCACGCGGCCGCCGATGAATTCGCGGAAGCGGGAGCCGTACTTGCGGGCGACATAGGTGGAAAAGGCCTGCGTGTAGCGCTGGATCTGGTCGGCGCTGGCCGCGCGGGCGTCGGCCCCCAGCGAATAGCGCGCGATGGTGGGCGCATCGGCATAGGCCTGGAAGATCGCGGCGAATTGCCGGATCATTCGGTCCTCCGGCTGACCGCTCGCGATGACGGCGTTCACCTCGGCCACGAGCCGGTCCACCAGCGCGCGGGAGGCGGCGAGGTCCTGGGCGCGAGCCGTAGCGGGGAGGAAGGCCAGGGCGGCCCCGGTGGCCAGGAGGGCGCGACGGGTCAGGGTCATTCGGCAATCTCCTCGTAGGGGTCGAAGTAGTAGGACTCGTCGGTCGCGGCCGGAACCTCGCCCAGCTCGAAGCGGCGGTTCTGGAGGTAGATGAGCCGCGCCTGCGCGTAGCTGTCCGCGCTGCCGTAAAGCACCTCGTCCAGCGTGTCGCCGTAAATGCCGCGCTCGATCACCTGCTCCGCGAGCTTGGTGGGGAGGGCCAGGTCCCGCACCTCCTCCGGGACCCCGTCCAGACGGTCGAGCGGGTCGATGACGAAGTCCACGAGGCGGCCCGCGGCATCCCGCTCGGTCGAGGGGCCGAAGCCGGGAAGCTCCAGATAGGCCCCCTCGGGCACGCCCCAGACGGCGAGGGTTTCGCCGAAGTCGGTCTCCACCTCCCTCAGGCCGATGGCGCCGGCGGGATCGGCGAGGCCCAGCACGCCCACGGTGGTGTTGAGCACGAAGCGCAGCGTATTGGTCGCCGCGCCGCCGATGTCGCCCTGGAGGAGGTTGTTCACCACCGTGCCCGGCAGCCCCGCATTGTCCGACACGTTCACGATGGGCTGGTAGGTCCCCGGGGGCGCCTCGGCCACGGCGCGGCCCAGGGGGCGGAGGACGGTCTGGTCAACGCTCTTGTTGAAGGCGTGGACGCGGCGGTTGACGCCTTCGTAGGGGTCGTGGAGCCCGCCGCCCGGGGGCGCGGCCGAACACCCTGCCAGGACCGGGAGCACGATCAGGAGAGCGGCGCGCATGGCTGGGCCTCGGGGCTTACGGAAAAACACCATCTCTGGTATAGTGACGCGCGCGGCGGGCGGAACCCCCGGTATCACGATGGCGGCCCTGCACGGGGCGCGGGGCAGAGGGCAAGGGGCGGATGGCCAGGGACGATGCGGCCGCGCGTGGCGCGGCGGAACTTCGGGCGGCGCGGGCCGAGAGCCGCTGGCTGTTCTGGTCCGTGGGGATCTTCAGTTTCTTCGTGAACCTGCTGATGCTCACCGGGCCGCTTTACATGATGAACGTCTACGACCGCGTGCTGGGCTCGCGGTCGATCGCGACGCTCGTGGCGCTGTCGGTCCTGGTGCTGTTCCTTTACGCCTGCATGGGGATCCTCGACTTCGTGCGGGGACGCGTCATGGGCCGGGTGGGCGCGCGCTTCCAGGCGCGGCTCGACCGGCGGGTCTTCTCCGCGAGCCTGCGGGCCTCCTCCTTCGGCCGCGCGCCGCGTGAGGCGCAGTCGGGGCTGCGGGACCTGGAGGCCACCCAGAAGGGCTTCACTTCGCCCGCCTTCATGTCGCTCTTCGACCTGCCCTTCGCGCCGATGTTCTTTGCCGGCATCTTCATTTTCCATCCCTGGCTGGGCTACCTCGCGCTCGGCGGGGCCGTGGTGCTGGTCATCCTGGCCCTCGCCAACCAGGTGGCGACCAAACGTCCGCTCGAGACTGCGATGCAGACCACCATCGCCGCCGAGACGATGGGCCAGCAGGTCCGCCACGAGACCGAGACCATCCAGTCGCTGGGCATGCGCGAGGCCGCGTTCCTGCGCTGGCAGCAGGCGCGCGGCCGATCGCTGGAGGCGACCATCGCCGCGCAGGACGCAGGCGGCACCTATTCGGCGCTCATCAAGTCCATCCGCCTGTTCCTCCAGTCCGCGATGCTGGGCCTGGGCGCCCTTCTGGTGCTCGAAGGCTGGGCCACGGCCGGCGTGATGATCGCAAGCTCGATCCTGCTGGGCCGCGCGCTGGCCCCCATCGAGACGATCGTGGGCCAGTGGGCCGTCCTTCAGCGCGCGCGGGAGGGGTGGAGCAACCTGTCCACCCTCCTGGGCGAGGTGCCCGAGGAGAACCGCCGCACCGCCCTGCCCCGCCCCAAGGCCCGGCTGGAGTTGGACCAAGTCACCGTCGTGCCCCCGGGCGAGCAGCAGGCCACGCTGCGGATGATGTCTTTCCGGGTGGAGCCCGGGCAGGCGGTGGGCGTGATCGGCACCTCCGGCGCGGGGAAGTCCACGCTGGCGCGCGCCATCACCGGGACGTGGCGGGTCGCCGCCGGCAAGATCCGGCTCGATGGCGCCGCTCTCGACCAGTACGACCCCGACGTGCTGGGCAAGTATGTAGGCTACCTGCCGCAGCGGGTGGCGCTGTTCGACGGCACCATCAAGGAAAACATCGCCCGCCTGAGCCCCGAGCCCGATGACGCGGCCGTGGTGCGCGCGGCGCAGGCCGCAGCGGCGCACGAGATGATCCTGAAGCTTCCCGACGGCTACGACACGCGGGTCAGCAGCAACGGCGGGCGGCTGTCGGGCGGGCAGATCCAGCGGATCGGCCTTGCCCGCGCACTTTATGGCGACCCGGTGGTGGTGGTGCTGGACGAGCCCAACTCCAACCTCGACAACGACGGCAGTCAGGCTCTCAACGCGGCGATCCGGTCCCTCAAGGAAAAGGGGGCCGCAGTGCTCATCATGGCGCACCGGCCCGCCGCCATCCAGGAATGCGACATGCTTTTGATGATCGAAGGGGGCGCGCGCCGCGCCTTTGGACCCAAGGAGGAGGTGCTGCGCGAGATGGTCGCCAACCACCGCCAGATCGCAGGCTCCGGACAAGGCGTCCCGGTGGGGAGCGTGACATGAGCCGCGCTCCCACGGATGCCCGCTGGTCGGCCCGGTCCTCGCTCTGGATGGGTTTCCTCTGCCTGGTGCTCTTGGTCGGAGGCTTCGGCGCCTGGGGGGCCACCACGCGCATCATGGGCGCGGTGATCGCCCATGGCCGGGTCGAGGTCGCGCAGAACCGGCAGGTCGTGCAGCATCCCGACGGCGGCGTCGTGGAGGAGATCCTGGTCGAGGAAGGCGCCCAGGTGGCGCAGGGGGACCTTCTGATCCGGCTCGACGCGGACCGGCTCCGGAGCGAGCTCGCCGTGGTGGAGGGGCAGCTTTTGGAGATCCTGGCCCGCCGCGCGCGGTTGGAGGCCGAGGAGTCCGACTCCGACACCATGACCTTCGACCCGCTGCTCCTGGAGACCGAGAACCCCGTGGCGGCGGAGCTTATGCAGGGCTCCGAGCGCCTGTTCCGGGCGCGGCTCGAGACCGCGGAGCGGGAGACGGAGCAGCTTCGGCGCCAGCAGGAGCAGATCGCCGACCAGGTGGAAGGGATCAAGGCGCAGCAGGCGGCGATCGAGACCCAGCTTGACCTCGTCTCCCAGGAACTGACGTCGCAGCAGTCGCTTCTGGACCGCGGGCTTGCCCAGGCGGCACGCGTGCTGGAGCTCGAAAGCGAGCAGGCCAGCCTCCAGGGCCGGCAGGGAGAGCTTGCGGCGTCCATCGCCCAGGCCGAGGGCCGGATCACGGAACTGGAGATTTCCGTGCTCCGCATCCAGTCGCAGCGCCGCGAGGAAGGCTCGACCGCGCTGCGGGATTTGGGATTCAACCAGATCGAGCTGTCGGAACAGCGCATAGCACTTCTCCAGCGGCTTGATCGACTGGACATCCGCGCGCCGGTGTCGGGCGTGGTCTACGGGCTTGCGGTCTTTGCGCCGCGGTCGGTGGTCCGGGCGGCGGATCCGGTGATGTACCTGGTCCCGCAGGACCGGCCCCTGGTCGTCGCCTCGCAGGTGGAGCCCATCCATGTGGATCAGGTTCATGTGGGCCAGGAGGTGCAGCTGCGCCTGTCCGCCTTCGACCAGCGCCAGACACCCGAGCTCAAGGGCAGGGTCGTGCAGGTCTCGGCCGACGCGTTCCAGGACGAGCAGTCGCGCATGAGCTACTACCGCGCCGACATCGAGATCGAGGAAGGCGAGCTTACCAAGCTGCCCGAGGGGATGACGCTGCTGCCGGGCATGCCGGTGGAGGCCTTCATCAGCACCGGCGAGCGCACGCCGCTGGCCTATCTTCTCAAGCCCCTGACTGATTACTTCGCCAAAGCCTTCAGGGAGACGTGATGGACGGCGCCCGGTCCCGGCGCTAGCTTCCGCCCCGCTGACCAAGGGGGACGGGAATGGACGGGATCGAGGACAGGCTGGCGGCGCTGGGACTGGCGCTGCCCGAGGCGGCGGCGCCGCTGGCGGCCTATGTGCCCTTCGTGCGGGCGGGGGACCTGCTGCACGTGTCGGGCCAGATCTCCCGCGATGGCGCGGGCGTGATCCGGGGTACGCTGGGCCAGGACCTGGGCGCCGAGGCGGGCGCGCGGGCGGCGCAGTCCTGCGGGCTTCAGCTCCTCGCGCAGATCAAGGCGGCCTGCGAGGGGGACTGGGACCGGCTCCTGC
>CADCUU010000228.1 GCA_902805995.1 uncultured Rubellimicrobium sp. | reverse complement strand
TCGTCGCCCTGGGCAGCCATTCCCCCGCGCTGGTGAAGCCCCTCGGCCTCAACCTCCCGGTCTACCCGGTCAAGGGCTACTCCCTGACCCTGCCCATCGTCGACGAAGGCCGCGCGCCCGTCTCCACCGTCATGGACGAAACCTACAAGGTCGCGATCACCCGACTGGGCGATCGCATCCGCGTGGGCGGCCTCGCGGAGATCGCGGGCTTCGACCTGTCCCTGCCGGAGCGGCGCAAGGCCACGCTGGTCCATTCGGTCGAGGGACTCTTCAGCGGTGGCGGCGACCAGACTCGCGCGGCCTTCTGGTGCGGCCTGCGCCCGATGACGCCGGACGGGACGCCGGTCGTCGGCCGGACGCCGGTCCAGGGCCTCTGGCTCAACACCGGGCACGGCACGCTGGGCTGGACCATGGCCGCCGGATCAGGCCGCGTCCTAGCCGACCTCATGACCGGCCGCCGCACGGATATCGAGACCGCCGACCTGGGCTTCGCCCGCTACGAGCGTGAGAGGCAGGGCCGCGGCTCGATGGTCCCCGCCCGGGCCTAGGTCACAACAGGTCCAGCAGGAACCTCGCGGAGACGGCCAGGAGGAACACCCCAAAGGCCGTCTCCAGCGACCGCCGCGACAGCCGGTGCGCCAGGGTCACCCCCGAGCGCGCTGTGATCAGCGTCGTCGGCACAGTGGCGAGGAAGGTGAGCCAGGACACATAGCCCGTCGCGTCGAGCGGCAGCCCGTCCTTGCCCCAACCGGCGAAGACATAGCCCAACGTCGCGGGCAGGGCGATCAGCACCCCCATTCCCGCCCCGGTCGACACCGCCCGGTGGATCGGCACCCCATGGAGCGTGAGGATCAGATTCGTGATCGCCCCGCCACCGATCCCCATCAGCGCGGACAGCAGCCCCGTCACCCCGCCATAGATCCGCAGCGCCGTCTTCCCCGGCAGCCCGTCCTTCAGGCGCCACCCCTCTCCCCCAAGGAGGAGCTTCGCGGCATTCAGCCCCGCCACCCCGACGAACACGACCTTGAACACCCAAGGGTCCGCGAACCGGGCGACGACGGCTCCCAGCACCACCCCCAGGATCACCGGGACGACCCACAGCCGCAGCAGGTCCGTATCCACTGTGCCACGCCGGAGATGCGCCCGCGCCGACACGAACGAGGTCGGGATGATGACCGCGAGCGACGTCCCCACCGCGAGCGGCATCCGCACATCGTCGCCGATCCCGATCACGCCAAAGACCTGGTAAAAGACCGGAACGGAGATCGCGCCGCCCCCGATCCCGAACAGCCCGGCCAGAAAGCCGATCGCAGCGCCCGCGGCCAGCAGCGCGAGGAGCATGGGAATAAGCTCCGGCACTTCGGTAAGGATGACGTCCATGGGACCCCGCTTCGATGACGGCCCCTCGTTAGGCACTTTCGGTCGGCGGGGAAAGGTCGCCCCCTTGTGACGGCGTGTCCGAGTGACGGCGACGCCCGGGCAGGCTAAGGCTGGCGCGACCGAATCCAGGGACCCGGAATGTTCACCTCCGACATGATCCTCGACGCGACGCTGATCCCCGCGATGCTGGTGGCCCTCGTCGCGGGGCTCCTGTCGTTCCTGAGCCCCTGCGTCCTGCCCATCGTGCCACCCTACCTCGCCTATATGGGCGGCGTGTCGGTGGGAGAGATGGCGGAGGGGCGGTCGGCCCGCCGCCGGACGCTTCTCGCTGCGGGGTTTTTCGTCCTGGGCCTGTCCACTGTGTTCCTCCTCCTCGGGGCCGCGGCCTCCGCCTTCGGGCGGGCGCTGCTGCAATGGCAGGGGTGGTTCGTACCAATCGCGGGCGCCATCATCATGATCTTCGGCGCGCATTTCCTGGGCGTGATCCGCATTCCCTTCCTGTCGAGGGAAGCCCGTATCGACGCGGGCGACCGGGGCGGCTCGGCCTTCGGGGCCTATGTGCTGGGGCTGGCCTTCGCCTTCGGCTGGACGCCCTGCCTTGGCCCGATCCTGGGCACGATCCTGGGCCTCGCCGCGACGGAGGCAGACCTCGCCCGCGGCATGGCGCTGCTCGCCGTCTACGCCCTGGGCCTCGGCATCCCGTTCCTCCTCGTCGCCGCCTTCTTTCCCCGCCTGGGCCGGATCATGCAGGGCATGAAGCGGAACATGGAACGTATCGAGAGGACGTCGGGCCTCCTCCTCTGGACCGTGGGCCTCATGATGGTGACCGGACAGTTCACGGCCTTCTCCTGGTGGCTCCTGGAGACGTTCCCCTCGCTCGCCCTGATCGGCTGAGTCACCGCCGCTACGGCACCCTCGCCGGAATGGCCTGGAGCTGACCTTGCGGCCGCGGCGCTGGCTGCCGCTGGCCCAGCGGCGCGAGGCCCCGTGCCCGGATCATCCAAAGCGCGAACCACCCGCCAAGGGCCGACCCCGAAGTGTCCATGACGATATCAAGGATCGTGTCGGGCCAGGTCAGGACGAGGAAGGTCAGCTCCACAAGCTCCCACCCGATCCCCAGGATCAGCCCAAGCGTGGTCGAGACAAGGACGAAGCGCCCCGGCGGACGCACGCCGACGAGGTCCGCCTTCCACAGCATCACCATGGTCCCGGCCATCATCGCGAACGGGTTCAGCGCATGGAGGACCACGTCGAACCACCAGTGCAGCGCATACCAGTCCAGCGCCCACCCCCCGGCGCTGACAAGGAAACAGCCCGAGATGACCGCCATGAGCAGGTTCGGGAGCCCGTGCGGCAGCAGCATCCCAAGAAGGAACGGGACAAAGAAGCAGCAGGCCATCAGGAACTCGTGCGGCCGCCCCACAGCGAGAAGCCAGATGAGCGCGACGGCAAGGACAGCCACGGCCAGCCAGGACAGGGCCAACCAGATTCGGGCATCGATGACGGCGCGGGCGTTGAACATGCGGGGGCTCCTTGCCCCGGAGGAACGGATTGGCGCCAAGCCCGTTCCCAGGCGGCGCGATTCCGCCGCCGCCCGCATGGTCACATCTTCTCAAGGCCGGCTTAGGCCGACCCTTCGGACCGCCCTAGCGCCCGTTCCAGCACATGGACCCGAATGGCCGAGGCCAAGCCCACATCCCCCCGCGCCTCGTCGATCCGTTCCGCCAGGGTGTTCAACGCCAACCCGTCCTCGGCGGCGATCCGGCGGAACTCGGTCCAGAAGACCTCCTCCAGCGAAACGCTCGTCCGATGCCCATGGAGCGTGAGCGAATGCTTGACCGGCCGCCCGCTCACTCCTCGAACTTGGCCCCGTCGAGGGCGCGCCGGGCCTTGTCCTCGCGCGCGGCCTCCAGCAGGCGCTCGGCCTTGCTGCGCCCGTGCTTGAGGGCGTTCGCATCGGCCTGCGCCTTCTCGGCGGCGCGGTCGCGGGCCTTGCGCGCCTTGTTCAGGTTGGTGACGGAGCCGGTCATGTCCTGTCCTCCTCAGCCGGGGGCGATCATCTCCTCCGGGCGCACGACGCGGTCGAAGGTTTCCGCATCCACATAGCCCAGGGCAATGGCCTCTTCCCGCAGGGTGGTGCCGTTCTTGTGGGCAGTCTTGGCGACCGTCGTGGCCTTGTCGTACCCGATCGTGGGCGCGAGCGCCGTCACCAGCATCAGCGACTCGCGCATCAGCCGGTCGATCCGGGTCCGGTCCGCCTCGATCCCCGCGACGCAGTTGTCGGTGAAGGCCACCGCCGCATCGCCCAGAAGCTGCATGCTTTGCAGCACGTTGTAGGCGATCATCGGCTTCATGACGTTCAACTCGAAATGCCCCTGCGAGCCCGCGAATCCCACCGCCGCGTCGTTGCCCATCACATGCGCGCAGACCATGGTGATCGCCTCGACCTGCGTCGGGTTCACCTTGCCCGGCATGATGGAGGAGCCCGGCTCGTTCTCCGGCAGCTTCAGCTCTCCCAGCCCGCAGCGGGGGCCCGAGCCAAGCATCCGGATATCGTGCGCGAGCTTGTAGATCCCCGCCGCCGCCGATTTCAGCGCGCCCGAAAGCTGCACCAAGGCATCATGCGCCGCCAGCGCCTCGAACTTGTTGGGCGCGGTGACGAAGGGCAGGCCCGTGAGCCGCGCCACGCCCTCGGCAATCGTCTCCCCCCAGCCGACGGGGGAGTTGAGGCCCGTGCCCACCGCCGTGCCGCCCTGCGCCAGCTCATAAACATCCGGCAGCGCCGCCTCGATCCGCTGGATCGCCTTGGCGACCTGATGCGCGTAGCCCCCGAACTCTTGGCCCAACGTCAGCGGCGTCGCGTCCATCGTGTGGGTGCGGCCGATCTTGATGATGTCCGCGAACTCCTCCGACTTGGCGACCAGCGCGGCGTGGAGGTGACGGAGCCCCGGCAGCAGCACGTCCCGCGCGGTCATCGCGGCGGCGACATGCATCGCAGTCGGGTAGGTGTCGTTCGACGACTGCCCCATATTGACGTGGTCGTTCGGATGCACGGGCTTCTTGGATCCCAGGACCCCGCCCAGCATCTCGATCGCGCGGTTGGAGATGACCTCGTTCGCGTTCATGTTAGTCTGGGTGCC
>CADCUU010000227.1 GCA_902805995.1 uncultured Rubellimicrobium sp. | reverse complement strand
GGGGTGTCCAGACTGCCCTTGGGAAGGTCGGCCGCGAGGGCCGCGCATTCGGTGAGGAGGCGGTCGAACAGGTCGCGGCTCTGGTCGTCGTTGTCGTGGATGTAGGCCCGAAGGAGGTCGCGCATCCAGGGGCGGCGCTCGGAAATGAGGGCGTCGGTCTCGGCCTCTCCGACCAGGGCGACGGAAGCGGAGCGGAAGCGGGCGGCCAGCGCGCGTTCGCCCTCGTCCCCCAGGACGTCCGCGTAGCCCTCCCACAGGGCGGCGCAGTGCGCAGGGGGGTAGATGGAGGGCCGCGTGTCCTCGGTGAAGGCCGGGGTGGCGAGGCAAGCCAGCGCGAGAGCGGGAAGCGGGTTCATGTCGGCTCCATGACGATCATGGAGGATGTAGGGTGATGGGACAGACGGTGCAGCCTCTGGCGCAGGCGTGGGGTCGGGCCCGCTGGTCTGGCGGGCCCGAACGCGCCCGCAGTTACCGCATCGCCATGGCGACCGCGCTCTCGGGGAGTTCCTCGGCGAAGCAGCGCTGGTAGAACTCGGCCACAGTCTGGCGTTCGAGCTCGTCGCACTTGTTGAGAAACGTCAGTCGGAAGGCGTAGCCCACGTTGCGCAGGATCTCGGCGTTCTGGGCCCAGTTGATGACGGTCCGGGGGGACATGACGGTGCTGAGGTCGCCGTTCATGAAGGCGGTGCGCGTCAGGTCCGCGACGGTGACCATCTGGTTGATGATCCGCCGGCCCTTGTCCGTGTTGTAATGGGGGGACTTGGCGAGGACGATCGCGGCTTCGGCGTCGTGGGAGAGGTAGTTGAGGGTCGCGACGAGGGACCAGCGGTCCATCTGCGCCTGGTTGATCTGCTGGACGCCGTGGTAGAGGCCGGTCGTGTCGCCCAGGCCCACAGTGTTCGCGGTCGCGAAGAGGCGGAAGGACGGGTGCGGCGTCAGGATCGTGTTCTGGTCCATGAGCGTGAGCTTGCCGTCCGTTTCCAGCACGCGCTGGATCACGAACATCACGTCGGGGCGGCCAGCATCGTATTCGTCGAAGACAATGGCGCAGGGGTTCCGGAGCGCCCAGGGGAGGATGCCTTCCTGGAACTCGGTCACCTGCACGCCTTCCTTGAGGCGGATGGCGTCCTTGCCGATGAGGTCGATGCGGCTGATGTGGCTGTCGAGGTTGACGCGCACCATGGGCCAGTTGAGCCGGGCCGCGACCTGTTCGATATGCGTGGACTTGCCCGTGCCGTGGTAGCCCTGGATCATCACGCGGCGGTTGTAGGCGAAGCCCGCGAGGATCGCGAGCGTGGTGTCCGGGTCGAACTTGTAGGTGGGGTCGATCTCGGGCACGCGGTCGCCGCGGTCGGCGAAGCCCTTGACCTTCATGTCGGTGTCGATGCCAAAGACCTCCCGGACGGAGATCTCTTCGGTCGGCCTGGCCTGCGCGTCGGTCATCTTGGTCCCAATCTCCTGCGTCGCCCCCGCCACATAGGGCGGGCGCGTTCGGGGTCAGCGTTTCCTACTATCTTCACGCAGGGGTGCAAGGGTGGCCGGTGGGCGCGGGCGTGCAATCCTTGCCGCCGGAGGTCCCAGGATGCGGCACGGGGGCTAAATTGCGGTGGATTCTGCAAAAGACCGTTGCGCTTCTGTGGGACGCGGGCAATCTGCGCCGCACAGGGAGGACGGATGACCACTCGGGAGGACATCGAAGAGTTGATCGCGCGCATGGCGATGGGCGATCGCGGCGCGCTGTCGGCGCTGTATGCTGCGACCGCTCCGAAACTCTTTGGGATCGCCTTGCGTGTCTTGGATGATCGGGCCGAGGCCGAGGACGCGCTCCAGGAGATCTTCGTGAAGGTGTGGCACAACGCGGACAGGTACAGGGCGAATGGGCTGAGCCCCATGACCTGGCTCATCACGGTTGCGCGGAACCATTCCATTGACCGGCTGCGGGCGCGGCGCGCGGCGCAGACCTCCTCTATGGACGAGGTGGCGGAGTTCGTGGCCGAGGGCGACACGCCCGAGGAGGCGGCGGTGGCGTCCTCCGTTCGTCGGCAGATCGGGGATTGCCTGCGGGCCCTGTCCCCGGACCGCGCGGAGGCGGTGCGGCGCTGCTATCTGGGCGGGGCGACGTATCAGGACCTCGCGACCTTGTATGACGTGCCCCTGAACACCATCCGCACCTGGCTGCGCCGCAGCCTTCTCAAGCTCCGGGAGTGCCTGGGGACATGAGCGGCTCCGGCGTGGACTGGGAAGAGGACAACGGGCTCGCGGCGGAATACGCCCTGGGGTTGCTGACCCCCGAGGAGCACCGCCTTGCAGAGGAGCGGATGGGGCAGGACCCGGAGTTCCGGGCGCTGGTGGCGCGCTGGCATGAGGATTTCGCGGCAATGACGGACGACGTGCCGGCCATCGCGCCACCCAGGCCGCTGGAGCGGGCGCTGATGCAGCGGCTGTTCCCGGACCTGGCGCCCGAGAGGGCCCGGCGGTCGTGGCTCTGGCCCACGCTGCTGGGGGGACTTGCGGCGGCTGCGTTGGCTGTCGTGGTGGTGAACCCGGAGCTGCTGGGGCGTGGCGGGGAGCCCGAATACCTCGCCCGGATGGCGTCGGAGGACGAGACGTTGGTGGTCGAGGCGAGCTTCGACGCGGACACGAACCGGCTGGCGGTGCAGCGGCTTGCGGGGGAGATCCCGGAAGGGCGGGACTTGGAGCTGTGGCTCGTGCGGCTGGAGAACGGGGCGCCGGTCTCGACGGTGTCGCTGGGAGTCATCCCGCGCGAGAGCAAGGGCGTGGTCGAAGTGAGCGCCGAGCTTGCGGCGGAGTTCCCGGACAATGCGCTCGCGCTGTCGGTGGAGCCCATCGGCGGGTCGCCCACGGGGCAGGCAACGGGGCCGGTCGTGGCGCTTGGGCCGCTCACGGGGCTGTGATCGTTCTCGCCTGAAACTTTCCGGACCTGCGTTCCGTGCCTTGTGGCAGGTCAACCCGGCTGGACGGGCGGGCCCGCGGCTGGGACGGCATTTGAGCGATCCTGCAGGCTCATGCCGGCCCGGCCGCCCCCTTTGGGGGCCGCCGGACGTGGACGGTGAAGGACGTCACTCGTCCTTGAAGTTGCGGCTGTCCTTGATCTGGTCCCAGGCCCAGACGACCTCGGAGAGCTGCTCCTCCTGCGAGCGGTCGCCGCCGTTCATGTCGGGGTGGAGCACCTTGACCAGCGCCTTGTAGGCCTTGCGGACCTCGGCCTTGGTAGCGGTGTCGCGCACGTCGAGGATCTCGCACGCGCGGCGTTCGGTGGGGGGCAGGCGGCGCGTGCCCGCGGCGGGGTTCGTGCGGCCCGCGTTGCGCGTGGCGTTGTCGCCCAGCACCTGATGCGGGTCGTCGATGCCCAGGCGGGCCCAGGCGCGCTGCTCCTCGCTCTTCTTGCCGAAGGGCTTGGTCGGGCGGTCCCAGACGCGGTCGTTCTGGACCTGGTCGAGGAACTCCTGCTCGGTCACGCCGTGGAAGAAGTTCCATTTGAGATTGTACTCGCGGACGTGGTCCTTGCAGAACCACCAGTAGTCGTCGAGCACGTCGGGCGATTTGGGCGCGCGGAAGGCGCCCCGCTCCTCGCAGCCCTGATGGTCGCAGACGCGCTGCGAGGTCTCGGAGGCCCCCGTCATGCCCCTGCGGCCCCGCGGGTTCTTCTTCTTGGAGGCCGACACCGACATGTCGAAGCCGAAGGGATCGTTCTTGACCATGCTGACTGGAACCCGTGTTGTCGCGCTCTTCCCGTACCGGACGCGCGAGTTTAGTCATTGGGGCGGAAGCTGGAAGGGGTGAGGACGAAAAAGATGGGGATCGAGGAGGAAATGCGCCAGCGGCTGGAGGCGGCCTTTTCGCCGCAGCACCTTGAGGTGCTGGACGAAAGCGAGGAGCACCGGGGCCATGGGGGCTGGCGCGAAGGGGGTGGGACGCATTGGCGCATCCGCGTCAGCGCGCCCGCCCTGGGGGAGATGACCCGGCTGCAACGGCATCGCGCGATCCACGCGGCGCTGGGGCCCGAGCTGATCGGGCGAATCCATGCGCTGGCCGTGGAGGCCGGGGGCTGACTATTCCGCCGCGCGGCGCGGATTGGGAACCTCGGCGCCCGGCTCCACGAGAGACAGCGTGGGGCCGGGTGGGGGGGCGACGACGGGAACCACGGCGGGTTCGGTCAGGTTGGCGGCACGGGCGGCAGCCGGGAGCGGGGTGAAGCGGCTCGCGGCGGGGACAGCGCGCGAGGGCGGGGCGACCGGAGGCGTGGCGGCGGGGTCCAGGGCCACGGCGGGTGCCGCGATGAAGGCCGGGGGCGTGAGCGACACGGGCGGCGGCATGGTGGCCGCGGCGTGGTCTGCGTCGCTGGCCTGCGCCATCGGGCGGCGGAAAATCAGCATCGTCTCGAACACCGTGACGGGGCGGCTGAACCAGCCCGACTTCTGCTCGCAGGGCAGGGTGTCGGAGCGGACGTATTCCCAACCCTCCTGAGCGAGGCGGTTCATCTCGCCTTCCACGGTTAGGGC
>CADCUU010000226.1 GCA_902805995.1 uncultured Rubellimicrobium sp. | reverse complement strand
GGACCGTCCCGGAGGAGATCAGGACCAGATGCCCGGCCATCCGACCGAGCGCTTGAGTTCCTAGGACCCCCAGCAGGCCGAAGAGGACGGTCAGCATGCCCCCGGCCATCAGCACCTCGGCGCCGACGCCGACCGAGGGGCCCGCGCCCGGGCCGAACAGCAGCATGGACAGCCGCAGCACCGCGTAGACGCCCACCTTGGTCATGATCGCGAACATGGCGGCGACCGGCGGCGCCCCCGCCATGTAGGCCGTGGGCAGCCAGGACGACAGCGGCCACATGCCCGCCTTGGTCAGGAAGGCCAGCGCCAGGATCGCGGCCCCGGCATGGAGGAGCGGTCGGTCCGCCTCGGGCAGGGTCGGGATCAGCGCGGCCAGATGGGCCATGTTCAGCGTCCCCGTGACGCCATAGATCAGGCTGACCCCGATCAGGAACATGAGCGAGGCCGTCAGGTTGACCGCGATGTAGTGCAGCCCCGCGCGGGCCCGGACCGGACCGGAGCCGTGCAGCAGAAGTCCGTAAGACGCGGCCAGCAGCACCTCGAAGAAGACGAAAAGGTTGAATAGGTCGCCCGTCAGGAACGCCCCGTTCAGGCCCATGAGCAGGAACTGGAAGAGAGCGTGGAAATGCTGCCCCTGCCGCTGCCATCCGGCCAGCGAATAGATCAGGGCCGGGATTGCCAGAAGCGCCGCGAGGAGGAGCATCATCGCCGAAAGTCTATCGAGCACCAGCACGATGCCATAAGGCGCGGCCCAGTCGCCGAGCAGGTAGAGCCCCATCGCACCGCCCTCGGCCATGTCGGCCTGGGACGCGCGGTCCAGAAGCTCCATCGCGACAAGGAGCAGCGCCGCCGCCGAACCGAAGCTGATGACCAGCCGCGCCTTGCGCTGCTTCTCGTCCCCATAGAGCAGCATCAGGGCGCCCGCAAAGAACGGGATCAGGATCGGCGCGATGATGAGGTGCTCGGGCGTCAGCGTCATGCCTTGGGCTCCTGCCCGTCGACGTGGTCGGTGCCGCTGAAGCCGCGCGCGGCGATCATGACCACAAGGAACAGCGCGGTGGTGGCGAAGCTGATGACGATGGCAGTCAGGACCAGCGCCTGCGGGATGGGGTCGGCGTAGGCGTCGGGGTTCACGAACCCGCCCTTGGGCATAATCGCCGGGGCGCCGATGGTCAGCCGGCCCATCGAGAAGATGAACAGGTTCACCGAATAGGACAGCAGGCACAGGCCCACGATCACCTGGAATGTGCGCGGCCGCATCAGGAGCCACGCACCCGATGCGGCGAGGATGCCGATGGCGGCGGACAGGACGATCTCCATCAGGCGGCGTCCTCTTGCTCGCGCGGGGCGGCCTCGTCCTGGCCCCGAACGCGGGCGGAGCGCAGCGACTGGTGGGCAATGGCGATCAGCATCAGCACCGTGGCGCCGACCACGACCCCGAAGACGCCCAGGTCGAAGATGAGGGCCGTAGCCGCCGGCACCTCCCCGATCAGAGGGAGGTCCACGTATTGGGCGTGCGCCGTCAGGAACGGATAGCCGAAGACCCAGGCGCCCAGCCCGGTGCCGCCCGCGACCAGCAACCCGAACCCCATCCACACCGTAGGCAGGACGGTGAGGCGGGATTCGACCCAGCGAACATGAGCGGCGAGGTACTGGAGCAGGAAGGCGATCGCGAGCGTCACCCCGCCCGAGAAGCCCCCGCCCGGCAGGTCATGACCCCGCAGGAACAGGTAGGCCGCGAACACGATCAGCACCGGAAACATCCACTGCATGATGACCGACGGCACGAACATGTAGTCGTGAAGCGCCCGGGACGTGGGAGAAGTCTGCTCGTCAGGCCGGTCCGCGCTGTCGGCTGCCGGTCGGAAGCGGCGGAGCAGCGCGAAGACGGTAAGCGCCACGATGACGAGGACGGTAATCTCCCCGAACGTGTCGAAGGCGCGGAAGTCCACAAGGATGACATTCACCACGTTGGTGCCGCCCCCTTCGGAATAGGCGTTGCGCAGGAACCAGTCGCCCACGGTCGAAAGCTGCGGCCGGGTCATGACGGTGAAGGCGATCACCGACACCACCGCCCCGAAGGCCACCGCGATCACGAGGTCGAGGCTGCGCCGGACCCGCGCGGCCCGGAGCTGGTCGCCGGGGATCTCCTCCAGCCGCTTGGGCAGCCAGCGCAAGCCTAGAAGAAGGAGGACCGTCGTGACGACCTCCACGAGGAGTTGGGTCACCGCGAGGTCGGGGGCCGAGAACCAGGCAAAGGTGAGGCAGGTCACGAGGCCTGCCCCCCCAAGAAAGACCAGAGCGGCGAAGCGGTGGTACTTGGCCTGCCAGGCGGCCGCGACCGCGCAGGCCGCGCCCACCGTCCACATCAGCAGAAAACCCGGATTCAGGGGGGTGGGGCCGGACGACAGCTCGACCCGGACCGCGCCCCAGGTCATGAAGACTGCGCCCACGATGGCAAGCAGGACAAGGAGCCGGAGCTGCGGCTGAAGCCGGTCGGGCCCGACAAGATGAAGAAGCCGGCGCGGCCCCGTCCAGGTCGCCGCCAGCATCAGCCGCTCGTAAAGACGCTGGGCCTGGATCCTGTGAATGACCGGCGGCCCTTCGGGACCCTGGGCGATACGGGTGGAGAACACGAAGTAAAGCGCCGCGCCGAGCGCCAGGGCGAGAAGGCTCATGACCAGCGGCGTGTTGAGGCCGTGCCAGACCGCGACGCTGTAGGTGGGCATGTCCGCCCCCAGAACCGACCGGGCCGCCATGTTCAGCACCGGCCCGAGCGTGAGGCCTGGGATGATGCCGACGACAAGGCAGATCAGCACCAGAAGCTCGACCGGCCAGCGCAGCCATCGCACAGGCTCATGCGGGGTCTTGGGCAGGTCCACGGGGGGCGGGCCGAAGAAGACCGTCGCGATGAACCGCAGCGAATAGGCGACCGAGAAGATGCTGGCCAGCGTCGCGATGTAGGGCAGGGAGTTGTCGAGCCAGGTCCCGTTGTGCCACTCGACCGCCTCGGCGAAGAACATCTCCTTGGACAGGAAGCCGTTGAGGAGCGGCACCCCCGCCATGGCCGCCGCCGCCACGATGGCGAGGGCCCCCGTCGCGGGCATGAGGCGCATGAGACCGCTCAGGCGCCGCATGTCGCGGGTCCCGCTTTCGTGGTCGATAATGCCCGCGGCCATGAACAGCGAGGCCTTGAAGACGGCATGGTTCGCGATGTGGAAGATGGCCGCCACGATCGCGCCGTTGCTGCCGATCCCCGCCAGCGCGGTGATGAGGCCCAGGTGGCTGATCGTGGAATAGGCCAGGAGCCCCTTGAGATCGTGGCGGAACAGGGCGACCACGGCCCCGAACAGAAGCGTTGCCATTCCGACCCCGGTCACGGCAAAGAACCAAGCCTCCGTCCCCCCCAGCGCGGGGGAAAAGCGCACGAGGAGGAAGACACCGGCCTTCACCATCGTGGCCGAGTGCAGGAATGCCGAGACGGGCGTCGGGGCCGACATGGCATTGGGGAGCCAGAAGTGGAACGGCACCTGCGCCGACTTGGTGAAGGCTCCGATCAGGAACAGCGCCAGCGTGGCGCCGTAGAGCGGGTGGGTCCGGATCTCTGCTCCGGAGGCAAGGATGAGGTCGAGGTCGTAGCCGCCCACGATGCGTCCCAGCAGGAGCATCGCCCCCAGGAGGCATAGTCCGCCCGTGGCGGTCACGACGAGGGCCATCCGCGCGCCGTCCCGTGCGGCGGGGCTGCGGTGCCAGTAGCCGATCAGCAGGAAGGAGATGAGGCTCGTGAGCTCCCAGAAGACCACGAGCATGATGACGTTGCCGGAGGTCAGCATCCCGACCATGGCCCCGGCAAAGGCCAGGATGCACGCGTGAAACCGCGGGGCTGGGTCGTCCTCCGCCAGATAGTAGCGAGCATAGAGCACCACGAGGATGCCGATCCCCAAGACGAGCGTCACGAAGAGCCACGCAAAGCCGTCGAGGCGGAAGTCGAGGTCCAGGTCCAGTGAGGGCACCCAGGGCAGCGTCGTCCGAAGCACCTCGCCCCGGGCGACCGGCCCAAGGAGCGCCGCAAGGATCAGAAGACCCGCCGACATGGCGAGCCCCGAGAGCCAGGCCGTGCCGGTGCGGGCGTCGGAGGGCATGGTGGCCGCGACCACCGACGCGCCAAAGGGGAGGAGTACGAGCAGGAGGATCAGGTTCGGTTCGTTCATGCCCGCCTCCGGTCGCCTCCTTGCCTCTGCCGGCGTCGAGCGCCCGGTCAATGGCTCCCGGCCGGCGTGACGAGCGGTTCGTCACGCCGGAAGTCGGTGCCGTTTCCTGCAGTTCAATGGCAACTAAGGGGCAAGGTGGACCAAGATCAACCCGGACCGGTCCGCTAACCTACGTTAACTTCGGCTGTAGCCGTCCTCCGTCACCGTCCGACTGGGAGCAGGTTGCAGGACGGACCGCGCCCCTTCGGGGCGGGATCGCGCTGCCGGTCACCCTGCATCCTCAAAGGATTGGGCGAGCCAGTTCAGCCGATACCTGAGCGTCCGGACCAGTGCATGCCAAGCGCTGG
>CADCUU010000225.1 GCA_902805995.1 uncultured Rubellimicrobium sp. | reverse complement strand
CGGTGGCGACGACCTCCGTGCCCAAGATCACGGTGCTGGTGGGCGGGTCGTTCGGGGCGGGCAACTACGGCATGGCGGGGCGGGCTTATTCGCCGCGCTTCCTCTGGACCTGGCCCAACTCCCGCATCGCGGTGATGGGGGGCGAGCAGGCGGCGGGGGTCCTCGCCACCGTGCGGCGTGAGGGGATCGAGCGGAAGGGCGGCCAGTGGTCCGCCGAGGAGGAGGCTGAGTTCAAGCGCCCAACCCAGGAGATGTTCGACCGCCAGAGCCACCCGCTCTACGCCTCGGCCCGTCTGTGGGACGATGGCGTCGTGGATCCGCGGAAAACGCGCGAGGTTCTGGCCCTGTCGCTCTCCGCCGCTCTCAACGCCCCGCCCGAGCCCACGCGGTTCGGTGTGTTCCGGATGTGACCATGTTCCAGCGTATCCTGATCGCGAATCGGGGCGAGATCGCCTGTCGAGTCATCGACACCGCCCGCAGGCTGGGGATGGAGACGGTGGCCGTCTTCTCTGACGCCGACGCGGGCGCGCGCCACGTCGCCATGGCCGACCGCGCAGTGCGGATCGGCCCGGCCCCGGTTGCGGACAGCTACCTTCGTGGCGACGCCATCATCGCGGCGGCCCAAGCCACGGGGGCACAAGCCATCCATCCGGGCTACGGCTTCCTGTCGGAGAACCCGGACTTCGCGGCGGCGGTCGCCCGCGCGGGCCTCGTCTTCATCGGCCCATCCGAGAGCGCGATCCGCGCCATGGGCCTCAAGGACGCGGCCAAGGCCCTGATGGAAGGGGCGGGTGTCCCGGTCGTGCCGGGCTACCATGGCGAGGACCAGTCGCCCGAGCGCCTGTCGCACGAGGCCGAGCACATCGGCTATCCCGTCCTCATCAAGGCCGTGGCGGGCGGGGGCGGCAAGGGGATGCGCCAGGTGGAGGGGCCCGCGCAGTTCGCGGACGCCCTCGCCTCGGCGCGGCGAGAGGCCATGGCCGCCTTCGGCAACGACGCCGTGCTGGTGGAGAAGTACGTCTCCACCCCCCGCCACATCGAGGTGCAGGTTTTCGGCGACGGCACCCGGGCGGTTCACCTGTTCGAGCGCGACTGCTCGCTCCAGCGCCGCCACCAGAAGGTCATCGAGGAAGCCCCCGCGCCCGGCATGCCCGAGGAGATGCGGCAAGCTATGGGGCAGGCCGCCGTCCGCGCCGCGGAGGCTATCGGCTATTCCGGCGCGGGCACCGTGGAGTTCATCGTGGACGCCTCAGATGGCCTCCGCGCGGACCGCTTCTGGTTCATGGAGATGAACACCCGCCTTCAGGTGGAGCATCCGGTGACCGAGGCGATCACCGGCCTCGACCTCGTGGAATGGCAGCTCCGCGTGGCCTCCGGCGAGCCGCTGCCTCTCCAGCAGAAGGACCTGTTCATCTGGGGCCATGCCGTGGAGGCGCGCCTTTATGCCGAGGACGTGCCCGCAGGCTTCCTGCCCGCGACGGGGCGTCTTACGCGGCTGCGCTTTCCCGACGGCGTCCGCGTCGAGACCGGCGTGCGCGAGGGCGACGCGATCACCCCCTGGTACGACCCCATGATCGCCAAGCTGGTCGCCCACGGCCCCACGCGGGAGGCAGCGCTGGGGCGGCTGAGCCGGGCGCTGGCGGCGACCCAGGTGGCGGGCTGCGTGACGAACCTGTCCTTTCTGTCGGCCCTGCTGGAACAGGGGGAGTTCCGCGCCGGCCATCCCGACACCGGCCTGATCGAGCGCAATCTGCCTGGCCTGACCCAGGCGACCCCACCCCCGCCCGAGGTCGTGGCCGTGGCGGCTCTCGCAGTGGCTGGCCCGGGGCAGGGGGCGCTTGAGGGGTTCCACCTCTGGGCCCCGCTCACCCGGCGGGTGGACCTGCTGCATGGGGATAGCGCGATCCCGGCGCTGGTCACGCCTCTCGGCTCAGGCGAGGCGCTGGTTGAGGTCGACGGCCAGCAGATGCGCGCCTGTCGCGACGGGGCTGCCTGGACCGTCGGCGACCGGATCCCCGCCGAGATCCTGTTGGAGCCGGGGCGGGTAACCATGTTCGCAGGCCCCCAGGGCACCCATGCATTCCAGATCCCCGACCCGCTCGACCGCACGGTCGAGGCGAGTTCCGCCGATGAGGTGCTCTCGCCCATGCCCGGCATTGTGCGCGCGGTCCTCGTGGAGACAGGGCAGAAGGTCGCGCGCGGAGACCGCCTCGTGGTGATCGAGGCGATGAAGATGGAACACGCCCTGGCTGCCCCCCGCGACGGCCGCGTGGCCGAGGTGCTGGCGGAAGAAGGCGCGCAGGTCGAGGCCGGGCTGCCGCTGGTGCGGCTGGAGCCGCGCGATGGCTGACGCGGTGGAGGTCGTCGAGGTCGGCCCCCGCGACGGCCTCCAGAACGAGAAGGACACGATCCCTGCCGCCCGCAAGGTCGCGCTAGTGGACGCCCTCTCCGAGGTGGAGTTTCGCCGGATCGAGGCCGCGTCCTTCGTCAGCCCCCGCTGGGTTCCCCAGATGGCCGACGGGGCGGAGGTCATGGCCGCGATCCGCCGCGCGCCCGGCACGCGCTATATGACGCTCACGCCCAACCTCCGGGGCTTGGAGGCCGCCCGGGCGGCCCGCGCCGACTGGGCCGCCGTGTTCACCTCGGCGACCGATGGCTTCGCCCGCGCCAACCTCAACTGCACCATTGCCGAAAGCCTGGACCGCTTCGCCCCCATCATGGAGGCCGCGCGCGAGGCAGGCTTTCCGGTTCGCGGCTATGTTTCCGTCGTCACGGATTGCCCCTACGAGGGCGCGGTGGCGCCCGCCGCCGTGGCGCGCGTAGCGGCTCAACTGCTGGCCCTGGGCTGCGCCGAGGTCGCCCTGGGCGAGACCCTGGGCCGCGGCACACCCGAGCGGGTGGACGCCATGCTTCAGGCCGTCCTGGAGGAGGTCCCGCCCGAACGCCTCGCCGGGCATTTCCACGACACGTCGGGCCAAGCGCTCCTCAACGTGGAGGTGGCGCTGTCGCGGGGCCTCCGCGTCTTCGATGCTTCCGTGGCGGGCCTTGGCGGCTGCCCCTATGCCCCCGGCGCGGCGGGCAACCTTGCGACCGAGGACCTGGCCGACCGGCTGGCCGCGCTGGGCCACGCCACGGGCCTGGACCGCGAGGCGCTGTCCCGCGCGGCGGCCCTGGCCCGAACCTTGCGAAAGGACGCCCGTGTTCCGCACCATCCGGCTTGAGACCAACCCGCGCGGCGTGGCCCGACTGACGCTCGCCCGGCCCGAGAAGCACAACGCGCTCGACGCCACCATGATCGCGGAGATCACCGAGGCGGCGCGCGCCCTCGCCACCGATGCCTCAGTGCGCGTGGTCGTCCTTTCCGCCGAGGGGCGGAGCTTCTGCGCGGGCGGCGACCTCGGCTGGATGCGCGAGCAGATGGAGGCCGATGCCGCCACGCGGGAGGGGCAGGCGCGCGCCTTGGCGGGGATGCTGGCCGCGCTCGACGGATTGCCCATGCCGCTCCTCGGGGCGGTCCAGGGTCCAGCCTATGGCGGTGGGGTGGGGCTCCTGTCCGTCTGCGACATCGCCGTGGGGGTGGAGGGAGCGGCCTTTGCCATGACGGAGGTGCGGCTCGGCATCATCCCCGCGACCATCGGCCCCTATGTGCTGGCCCGCATCGGCGCGCCCGCCGCCCGCCGCCTGGTGCTCTCCGCCCGTCGCTTCGAGCCGGAGGAGGCGCTCAGTTTGGGCCTCCTCGCCCAAGTCGTCCCACCGGACGGGCTCGATGCGGCTATCGAGGAGGAGGTCGCGGCCCTCCTGGCCTGTGCCCCGGGCGCTGTAGCCGACATTAAGCGGCTGATCCGCGACCTCGCCCAGCGGGTCGGGCCCGAGGCCATCGACCTCTCGATCCAGGCCCTTGTGGCGCGGTGGGAAACGGAGGAGGCGCAGGCCGGCATCCGGGCCTTCTTCGAAAAGACCGCCCCGCCCTGGACCCCGTCCTGACCGGACGGCGCGCGGCCTGCGGCGCGCTTGCCCCTCGACCTTCGCTCCGGCTCGCCTAGAGTTCTGACGGATGGCCCTCCGGCAGGGCCCCTCCGACCAAGGCAGTGCAAGGACGAACATGGCAACCGGACTCATCGCGCTTCTCGACGACGTGGCGGCGATCGCCAAGGTGGCGGCGGCGACGCTCGACGACGTGGCCGCGCAGTCGATCAAGGCGGGCAGCAAGGCCGCGGGCGTGGTGATCGACGACGCGGCGGTGACGCCCCGCTACGTCGTGGGCTTCACCGCGGAACGCGAGCTGTCGATCATCTGGCGGATCGCGCTGGGGTCGCTCAAGAACAAGCTCCTGTTCCTGCTTCCGGCGGCGCTGCTGCTGTCGGCCTTCGCCGAATGGGCCATCACGCCCCTCCTGATGCTGGGCGGCGTCTATCTCTGCTATGAAGGGGCAGAAAAACTCCTCCACCTCTTCCAGCCCCACGACGACCATGCCCGCGAGGACGAAGCCGTCGCCGCCCTCACCTCCGAGCAGCTCGAGAACGAGAAGGTGTCGGGCGCGATCCGGACGGACTTCATCCTCTCGGCCGA
>CADCUU010000224.1 GCA_902805995.1 uncultured Rubellimicrobium sp. | reverse complement strand
GGTCGCTCGCCAGGACGCTAATGCATTCGCCCTGAAGGTCGGCAAGGCGAAGGTCGCGACGCCCCTCGCCCGCAGGGGCGTTCGGGTCGGGCGGCGGCGGGTTCAGGATGCCCGCAATCCAGCTCCGCGCCTCCTCGCATCCGTCGCCGGGGGGAACGGGGTCCTGATCAGCGCAGTAGCTCGCCCCGCGGGGGCAGTTCAGGCGGACGTGGAAATGGGTGTTGTGCCCCACCCAGGGCCGGATCTTGGCGAGCCAGGAGCGATCCCCGGTGGCGTTCTCGCACATCTCGACCTTGGCCCCGGCGAAAATGAAGATGCGGGCCACGCGCGGGTCCAGGGCCGCCTGCCGCAGGAGCGCCTCGTGCTGGGGGGTCCAGTTCTCGTTCACATAGGCCCCGTCGGCCCGCTGCATGTCGGTCGAGGAGATGTCCTCCCGCTCCTGCGGGCTGAGGTTCAGGCGCTGCGGCGGCAGCATCCAGATGTCGGCGTCGAGCCCGGTCTGGTGGCTTGCATGGCCGGAGGTCATCGGGCCCCCGCGGGGCTGGCTCATGTCGCCCACGTAAAGGCCGGCCCAGCCAGGCAGGGTCGCGGCATAGGCGCTGAGGTCCTGAACGAAATCCACGGTATCGGGCTGGGCCCAGTTGCGGTTCCGGGACAGGCGCATGGCTTGCCAGGTGGGCCCCGTCTCGGCCAGTTGGGTGCCACCGGCCTGACAGCCGCGGGAGTAGCCGCCGATCGGCTGGGACACATGGGACGACGGACGTGCCGCGGCGCCGAACTGGGTCTTGGCCACATCGTCAGGACCAGTGGCCCAAGCGCCCGCACCCCACAGCGCGAGAGGCAGAACCAAGACTAGGGTCTTCAGGGAAGAGGTCATGTTGCGCGGTCTCCCTGCGGGTCGGTCAAGCCTAGCAGTCCGAGACCCGCGAGGAAAAGCAGGATGAGGGGCAGAAAGCCCAACTGTATCGAACCCGTGATCGCCGTCATGAGAGCAATCAGCCCGGGAGCGAGGAAGGCCGTCGCACGGCCCGACAGCGCGAACAGCCCAAACGCCTCGCCCGCCCGATCGGGTTCGGCATGGCGAACCATGAGAGTGCGGGATGCCGAATAGAGCGTGCCCCCCGCTCCGCCGATCACGCCGCCGCACAGGTAGAACAGGACATCTGGCAGCAGCGAGCCTGGGGGCAGCCGAAGTCCAAAGAATGTTTCACGTGAAACGCCCACCATCACGAGGCAGACGCCCATGAGCGCCCAGCAGGAGGCGGTGATGACCGGCTTGGGGCCGATCCGCTGGTCGGCGAGGCCCCCGGCCCAGGTGATAATGGCCGCGGCGACAGCGGCTATGATGCCAAAGATGCCGATCTGGACGATGCTCCAGCCCAGGACCAGCGTCGCATAGACCCCGCCGAAGCTGTAAAGCGCGCCCAGCCCGTCGCGGTAGAGCATGGAAGCGAGAAGGAAGCTCCCCAGCGATTTCCGGCGAAGCACGTCCCGGAAGGTGGCGGCAAGGTTGGACCAGACCTCGCGCAGCGGGGGCACGCGCTGGGCCACGCCGGGCGCGTCGCGCGTCCAGAGCAGGAACGGGACGATGAACAGGACGAACCACAGGGCGATGAACGGCCCCACGGCGCGCGTCCCCTCACGTTCCCCCGGGTCGAGGCCCAGCGCCGGAGGGCGGCCCAGGAGTGTCCGGCCGGCTTCGTTCTCCGCCAGGAACAGCAGCATGAGGAGGAGCGAGACGACGCCGCCCCAGTAACCCAGAGCCGCGCCCGTACCCGAGATTCGGCCGATGCGGTGGCCTGTGGCCAAGGAGGGAAGCTGGGCGTTGTTGATGTTGGCAGCGGACTCCGCGGCGATGAAGCCCAACCAGAACATCGCGAGCACAGGCAGCAGGTTCGTGCCATCGGGGTGCAGGAACCACAAGCTCCAGGCGCAGATGGCGGTAATGACCGAGAAGCCCGCGATCCAAGTGGTCTTGCGGCCCGAGGCATCCGCGTAGGCGCCGAGAAAAGGCGCGGAGAGGGCGATCAGCAGGCCGGCCAGCGTCTGGCTCGTGCCCCAGAGGCTTTGGGCGCGGGCGCTCGCAGCTCCGGCGTCCAGTCCCTGCGTTACGAAAGCGCCCATTGCCACAGCGGCGAAGTAGGGGCCGAAGATGAAGGTGAGGCCCAGCGTGGCATAGGGCTGCTGGGCCACGTCGAAGAGCATCCAGCCCCAGATCCGCTTGGTTGCGCTTGCCATGCCAGTTCCCTGCCCTCCCGATATCCCTGCGCTAAAGGGCCCGGGAGGGCAAGGTGGAGTGGTAGAGGCTGACTCTTGAGTAGGCCCGATCAACAACGGCCGGTGAACGAAGGACGCTGGATCAGTGCGCGGAGAGGCGCGAGATCTCCTCCTTGATCTGGAGCTTCTGCTTCTTCATGCGGGCGATATCGAGATCGCTCGCCCCGGGGCTGCGCTGGGCAGCCTCCACGGCCTCGGACAGATTCTGGTGCTTGCGGCGCAGCTCTTCCAAGTGACCGTTGAGACTCATGAGTCGTCCTCCTTGGTTATGAAGCCTGTCGAAGTCAGTGGACCACAGTTTCATAAATCTGTCATGCGACGGCTTGCCACGCCCCGGACTGCGCGAATGTCCGCCGGGTCCACCGACAGTCCCTTATTTCCAGGGCACGGGCGCGCCATCGCGCAGGACCCTAGCGGCCCAGTCGGAGAAATCCTTGCCGTCGGACTGCCTCCGGTCGCCGTGCAGCGGCAGGGCCGCGCGGAGCCGAAACGGAGCCCGACCTCCTTTGCGGGCCCGCAGGAGAAGGGTTCCCGGCGGCTCCCCTTCACGTGCAGCCAGAGGGAGGATCTCCAGCGAGCCCAGGGTCGGAGGAAGCGCGGCGACGAGGTCGGGCAGGCGAGCCATACGCTGGATCAGGGTCAGCGTGCCGCCAGGGCGCAGCCGCCGGGCGGCCGAACCCAACCATGCGGATAGCGGAGCTGCACCCCCGTGGGCGAGATCGCGGCCCTCGTCCCAGGCGCGAGTAGAGGCAGCACGGTCGAAGTACGGCGGGTTGATGAGGACCTGATCGAAGCTTCGGGAGCGAAGAGCAGGAGGCGGAGCTTCCACGTCGCCTTCGAAGGTATCGAAGGGAAGGGCATTCAGGGCGGCGTTGTCCCGGGCGAGGGCGGCGTAATCGGGCTGAATCTCGAGCCCGGCCAATGCAAGGCCGGGAACGCGTGTCCCGAGCGCCAGGATCGCCGCGCCCGCCCCGCAGCCCAGCTCCAGCGCGCATTCCCCGGTGCGGGCGGGCACGGCGGCCGCAAGCAGGATCGCGTCCTGCCCCGAGCGGAAGCCGCGCGCAGGCTGGCGGATCCGCAGCCGGCCCCCCAGGAAAGCATCGAGCGTGGTGTCAGAGTCCCCGGTCGATTCCATTGTCCTGGATGACGACCAAGGCCTGACGCAGATCCTCCTCCCGCACCATGAGGCGTCGGGGCAGGATGCCGATGGAGCCTTCGAGGACGCTCATGTTGTGGTCGAGCGGGAAGCAATCTATACCCTCGCCGCGCAGGAGCGCGGTGGCGAAGGCGATGACGGTCGGGTCCGTGGTGCGCAGAAGCTCCCTCATGATCCCTGCACGCTAGCCGCCCCTTGCCGTGGATGTCGAGCCCGTGGACCCTGTGATGAGCCTGGATCACCCCCCCGTGAAACCCCATGACCGCCTTGCCGCGGCGCTGGACGGGGACCTGTCCGAGGTCGCCCGGGTGATCCGGGAAAAGATGCAGTCCGAGGCCGCGCCGCGCATCCCGGCAGTGACCGCCCATCTGATCGAGGCCGGCGGCAAGCGCCTGCGGCCCATGCTCGTGCTCGCGGCGGCGCGGCTCATGGGCTACTCTGGCCCTTACCATATCCATCTCGCGGCGGTGGTGGAGTTCATCCACACCGCGACGCTGCTGCACGACGACGTGGTGGACGCGAGCGAGCAGCGGCGCGGGCGGCCCACTGCCAATCTTCTCTGGGACAACATGAGCTCGGTGCTCGTGGGGGATTATCTCTTCGCACGCGCCTTTCAGCTCATGGTCGAGGCGCAGGACCTCCGGGTGCTGGCGATCCTGTCGGATGCGGCGGCGACCATCGCCGAGGGCGAGGTGCTGCAGCTCGTGGCGGCGCGGGACATCTCAACCACCGAGGACACCTACCTCAAGGTGATCCGGGGCAAGACGGCCGCTCTCTTCGCGGCGGCGACGCAGGCCGGGGCGGTGATCGCAAAGGCCAGCGCGGCCGAGGAGCAGGCGCTGCGCGACTACGGCGACGCGCTGGGCATCGCCTTCCAGATCGTGGACGACCTTCTCGATATCGAAGGCACCCAGGCCATCGGCAAGAACCGGGGCGACGACCTGCGGGAAGGCAAGCTCACCCTGCCGGTGATCCGGGCGATCGCGGCCGCCTCGGAGGAGGAGCGGGCCTTCTGGACCCGCAGCCTCGTACGAGGCGACGTGGGCGATGATGACGTGGAGCACGCGCGGGCGATCATGGAGCGGCATGGCACGCTCGACGGTGCGCGGGCCGAGGCGCGGGCCTGGGTCGCGCGGGCCAAGGACGCG
>CADCUU010000223.1 GCA_902805995.1 uncultured Rubellimicrobium sp. | reverse complement strand
CGCCACCGCCCCCCGCATCGAGCGGGTCGTGGAGCCTGACCACGCGCTCGCCCCCGCTTTCGCGGAGGCCCATGCGCGCTACCGTGACGCCTACAAGGCCCTTCGGGGCCGTGATTGACCAGATAGGGATGACATGACCGACTTCTTCCAAGGCATTCCCCAGATCCGCTTTGAGGGGCCCGACAGCCAGAACGAGTTCGCTTTCCGGCACTACAACCCGGACGAGGTCGTCATGGGCAAGACCATGAAGGACCATCTGCGCTTCTCGGTCGCGTGGTGGCACAGCTTCGCCTGGCCGGGCGGCGACCCGTTCGGCGGCCAGACCTTTGAGCGTCCGTGGTTCGGCGACGACATGGCGCATGCCAAGCTGAAGGCCGACGAAGCCTTCGAGATGTTCCGCATCCTGCAGGCGCCCTACTTCGCCTGGCACGACCTCGACCTGCGGCCCGAGGCGGAGACCTTTGCCGAAAGCCGCGCGCGTCTGACCGAGATCACCGACTACATCGGCGAGAAGATGGCCCAGACGGGCGTGAAGTGCCTCTGGGGCACCGCCAACATGTTCACACATCGCCGCGTGATGGCGGGTGCCGCCACGAACCCCGACCCGGAGGTGTTCCTCTACGCCGCAGCGACCGTGAAGGCCTGCATGGATGACACCATGAAGCTCGGGGGCGAGAACTACGTCCTCTGGGGCGGGCGCGAGGGCTACGAGACGCTGCTCAACACCGATCTCGGCAAGGAGCGCCAGCAGGCCGGGCGGTTCCTGTCCATGGTCGTCGATTACAAGCACAAGATCGGCTACAAGGGTACCATCTTGATCGAGCCCAAGCCGCAGGAGCCCTCCAAGCACCAGTACGACTACGACGTCGGCACGAT
The DNA here is from genome assembly GCA_902805995.1 of uncultured Rubellimicrobium sp. Lineage (GTDB taxonomy): Bacteria > Pseudomonadota > Alphaproteobacteria > Rhodobacterales > Rhodobacteraceae > Rubellimicrobium. The sequence continues at coordinate 3,712 of CADCUU010000223.1, read as the reverse complement.
CTACGGCTTCCTCAAGGACTTCGGCCTCGAAGGTGAGGTCAAGCTCAACATCGAGCAGGGCCACGCGATCCTCGCGGGCCATTCCTTCGAGCATGAGTTGGCGCTGGCGGCGTCGCTGGGACTCTTGGGCTCCATCGACATGAACCGGAACGACTACCAGTCGGGCTGGGACACGGACCAGTTCCCCAACAACGTTCCGGAAACGGCGCTGGCCTATTACGAGGTCCTCAAGTCGGGCGGCTTCACCACCGGCGGCACCAACTTCGACTCCAAGGTCCGGCGCCAGTCGCTCGACGCCGAGGACCTGATCCTCGGGCATGTCGGCGCGATGGATGTCTGCGCGGCGGGCCTCAAGGCTGCGGCGCGGATGCTGGAGGACGGCAAGCTGGAGGCCGCGCGGACCGAGCGTTACGCGGGCTGGGACAAGGCGGGCGACCTGCTGAACTCGGACCTCTCGACCCTGGCCGACCGCGTGGTTGCCGAAGGGATCGACCCGCATCCCCGGTCGGGCCGTCAGGAGCGGCTGGAGAACCTGGTCAACCGCTACCTCTGAGGCCAGCGGATGCGACAAGCGGCGGCCGCGCGGGGAGACCTGCGCGGCCGTTTCCGTTCCTCCGTCGCTTGATCGGGATTAAGGCAGAGCAGGGTCCGTTCGAACATACTTGCTGCATCGCTCTTGGACGCGTCGCATGTGGCGGTCTTCCGGGTGGGAAAAGGCGAGGCAGGAATGAGGAACAACCCCATACATGCTCAGGCCATGGCCCGTCGTCCAAGCTCCCCCGACCTGAATCGGAGATGTCCATGAACGCGCGCATCCTTGTCCCCCTCGCCGCCCTCGCCGTGACAGGCCTGGCCATCGCCGTGACGGCGCTCCGTCCCGGCGCGAACCTTTCGGCCGAGTTCGAACGCCGACTCGCGGAGCTGTCCCCCGGCCCCGAAGGCCCCCCGCTCACCGAAGCCGGCATCGCGCACCTGCCTGATCCCGTGCGGCGATATCTTCGCCGGTCGCGCGCGCTGGGGCAGGCGCCGGTCACCATGGTCCACGTCACCTTCGAGGCGACCCTCTATCGAGAGCCGGGCGGCCCCGGCATGTCGGGCCTAGCCCACCAGATCGACGTGCTTGATCCGCCGCGACGGCTCTATTTCATGACGACGCGGATGAACGGCCTGCCCGTGGCGGTCCTCCACGACTACACGCCCGAAGAGGCCGGGATGCAGGTCCGGGCCGCGCGGCTCTTCGACGTGGTCAACCTCCGGGGGCGCGACTTCGCGCGGATCGAGACGGTGACCTTCCTCAACGACCTCGCGGTTTTTGCCCCGTCAGCGCTGGCGGGCTCCGGCTTCGAATGGGCCGCCATCGACGACCGCAGCGCCCGCGTGGCATACACCGTCGGCCCCCACACCGTGACCGCCACGCTCTACTTTGATGAGGGTGGCGACCTCGTGGACTTCGCCTCCGACGACCGGGCCGACATTTCGGCGGGCGAGCCGCAGCGGATGCGATGGACGACGCCGCTGTCTGACCACAGGGAAATTGCGGGCCGACGCGTGCCCGGCCGGGGTGAGGCCATCTGGCACCGGCAGGACGGGCCATTCACCTACGGCACCTTCACGATCCGCGACGTGACCTTTAACCAAGCCCAGGGGCAGGCGTCCCGGTAGGCCCAGACCTCCTCGCCCAAGCTGGGATGCGCTTGGCGTGCCAGTCCATCGACACAGGCTGACCTGCCGCGTTCCTGTAAGCCGCCTTTGGCGCGGCGCGCCCGCTCAGCCCGGCTCCTCGTCGCGGCCGGAGGCTTTCCCGAGGGCCACGATCTCCCGCAGGATCTTCGCAACCTCTGCCGCGCGCTCGGGTCCCAGCGTCTCGCGCAGGTGGCGGTCGTGGTCGACCGCCATGGCGCCCAGCCGGTCAAAGATGCCGTGCCCCTCGGGCGTGAGGCGCAGTATCTCCGCCCGACGATCCTCGGGCAGGGGTTCGCGGGAAAGCCAGCCCCGCTCCTCAAGATTGGCCACGGCGCGGCTGACCTTGGTCTTCTCCAGATGCGAAATGCGGCAGATGTCGCGGGCCGTCATGGCGCCGAACTTCCCCAGATTGGCGAGCACGCGCCATTGGGTGCGGGTCATCGCATATTTGGTCCGGTAGACCTGGGCAAAGGAGCGGCTCGCCGCCTCGGCCGCCTGGTTGAGGAGGTAGGGCAGGAAGGTGTCCAAGTCGAAATCCGCGCTCATTCCACCCCGACCATTCTTGCTGCTCCACTGCGCTGACCGGGCCGACGCTGCCATAGCGCGTGGGGCATTGTCACGGCAGGGCGCGAAGGGTGCCTGCCGAGTCCCCCAACGCACGGCGAACCGCCCCCGAACGCGCCCTGGCATCCCGTTGACACGGTTGCATATGCAACTAGCATCTCCCTGCAGCAACGGGCCGCCCGGACCCGGCATCCAGGCCCACATTCTCCCCTCACGGAGGACTAGCCATGACCCGCCACGACCTGCCCGAGGGCATGATCCGCGCCGCAACCTTTTTTGGTACGGTGGAGGGCTACATGCCCGGCTTGGCCAACGACTTCGAGACGGAGGCTTTGCCGGGCGCTCTGCCACAGGGCATGAACAGCCCGCAGAAGTGCAGCTACGGCCTGTATGGGGAGCAGCTCTCGGGCACCGCCTTCACGGCACCCTCGCACCAGAACGAGCGGACATGGTGCTACCGCATCCGGCCCAGCGTCAAGCATACGGGGCGCTTTCAGCGCATTGAGATGCCGCTTTGGAAAGCGGCGCCGAACATCATCCCCGACGTGACCTCCCTCGGCCAGTACCGCTGGGACCCGATCCCCCATTCGGACGAGCCGCTGACGTGGGTCACGGGCATGCGCACCATGACCACGGCGGGCGACGTGAACACCCAGACGGGGATGGCGTCACACATCTACCTCGTCACCCAGTCGATGAAGGACGAGTACTTCTACTCCGCCGATGGCGAGCTTCTGGTTGTCCCGCAGGAAGGCCGCCTCCGCTTCTGCACCGAACTCGGCGTCATCGACCTGGAGCCCAAGGAGATCGCCATCCTCCCCCGCGGCCTCGTCTACCGGGTCGAGGTGCTGGAGGGACCGGCCAGGGGCTTCGTGTGCGAGAACTACGGCCAGAAGTTCCAGCTGCCGGGGCGCGGCCCCGTCGGCGCGAACTGCATGGCCAACCCGCGCGACTTCAAGACACCCGTGGCGGCCTTCGAGGACCGCGACGCCCCTTCCCGGGTGGTCATCAAGTGGTGCGGCCAGTTCCACGAGACCCACATCGGCCACAGCCCGCTCGACGTGGTGGCGTGGCACGGCAACTACGCGCCCTGCAAGTACGACCTGCGCACATATTGCCCGGTGGGGGCGGTGCTCTTCGACCACCCCGACCCGTCGATCTTCACGGTGCTCACCGCGCCCTCGGGGCTGGAGGGCACTGCGAACATCGACTTCGTGCTGTTCCGCGACCGCTGGATGGTGGCCGAGGATACCTTCCGCCCCCCCTGGTACCACAAGAACGTCATGAGCGAACTCATGGGCAACATCCACGGGGTCTACGACGCCAAGCCCAAGGGCTTCGTGCCGGGCGGCATGTCGCTCCACAATTGCATGCTCCCCCACGGCCCCGACCGGACCGCCTTCGAGGGGGCGTCGAACGCGGACCTCAAGCCGCAGAAGCTGGAGGAGACCATGTCCTTCATGTT
>CADCUU010000222.1 GCA_902805995.1 uncultured Rubellimicrobium sp. | reverse complement strand
ACGTCGGCTGGGTCCTTGGCGTTGATCGCGATGGCGATCACCAGGGGAGACAGGGATTGCGCCTCGGAGAGGTAGCGGCCGGGGTCGTCAGCCTGGTCGGCCTTGGTCAGGATCACCAGCGGCAGGCAGCCGGCGGCGGAGGCGACGGCGAGGTAGCGCTCTAACCGCGCCGGGTTGAAGTCGGCGTTGCAGGAGGTGACGATCCCCAGCGTGTCCACGTTGGCCGCGATGAGCTGGCGGCGCGAGGTGTCGCCGGCGTTGCGGCGCACGATCTCGCTCGAGGGCGTCAGGCGTCGCAGGACGGAGGCGCCGTCGTCGAGCACCCGGTCGCCGACGGCGACGGCGCCGGTCCCGCCGGGGAGGGGCACGAGGAGGCTGAGGGGATCTGGCCTCAGCGCGGTGACATGGCTGCGCTCGACAGCGGAGACGCGGGCGGGGCGGCCCGGTTCGGTGGGGTCGAGCTGCTGGGCGAAGTGGGGGGTCCAGCCGAGGCCGGAGAGGTCATCCTGTGACAATTCGTGAAGGTCCCGAAACGAAGGAATGGGGTCCATGCGGGCGCATGGAACGGCTTCGCATCGGGCCGGGGCGCCGTTAGCGGCGTCCGGCCCGGAGGGTGACGGCAATCTCCATCTTCGCCCTCCCTTCTCCGGGGGTTGCTGGGTGAGAGGCTGGACACGACCCAAGCGGGTCCCGTTGCGGCTGCTTCCTTCCGGACCTGACCGGGTTGGCGGGGCGCTTGCCCGCGCCAACCTCTCGCGGCGGCATATACGCGCGGAGAGGGCGTCGCGCAAGGGCGTGGGCGGGAGGGTGAAGGTTGGGGCGGGTTCGGGCCTGCCGGTGGCGGCGTAGCGATGCTGCGCGTCGTCGTTCGTCGCTGGCTGGCGATGGAGCGCCCAGCCTGTTGCTGGCCGGGCCTCGCGGGTTTGTAGGCAGGCTCTAGCCGCTCCTGCTGTTGCCCAACTGGGGAGAAGTCGCTGCTCTACACCGGAAGGGCCGTGGTCTGGCGCACGGTGCGTAGCGCGAAGCTCGACTGGATGCCTTGGACGCCGGGAATGGTGGCGAGGCTCCGGCGGTGGATGCGGGCGAAGTCCTCGGTGTCCAGGGCGGCCACCTTGAGGAGGAAGTCCGCCGAGCCCGACATCAGGTGGCATTCCAGCACCTCGGGGATGCGGCTCACGGCCTTCTCGAAGGCGTCGAGCACCTCGTCGGCCTGCCCCGCAAGCGTGACCTCAACGAAGACGGTCGTAGTGCGGCCGAGCTTCTTGGGGTCGAGGAGCGCGACATAGCCCTTGATGTAACCCTCCTCCTCCAGCCGCTGGACGCGCCTGTGGGAGGCCGAGGGGGACAGGCCCACGCGCTCCGACAGGTCCTGGTTGCTGAGGCGGCCCTGCTTCTGGAGCGTCTCCAGGATGCGGCGGTCGATGGCGTCGAGGGGCATGGCGCAAGGTTCTTTCGGTGGAGGGGGCGCTGCGTCAAGTTTCTTCCATGTGGGCCTGCCTCGCAAGGCGATCTTGCCACCCGCTTGCATCGCCATGGCGCGATGGTCGGGGGAAACGGGAGGACATCACATGCGCATCGGCTGCCCCAAGGAAATCAAGCCCCAAGAGTTCCGCGTGGGGCTTACCCCCCATGCCGCCCGCGAGGCCGTCGGCCGTGGCCACGAGGTCGTCGTGGAGCGGGACGCGGGCGTGGGCGCGGGCTTTGCCGACGACGCCTACCAGGCAGTTGGCGCGCGGATCGTGGACACGGCGGAGGAGGTCTTTGCGACGGCCGACCTCGTCATCAAGGTGAAGGAGCCGCAGGCCGTGGAGCGCAAGCGGCTGCGGGAAGGGCAGGTGCTGTTCACCTATCTCCACCTCGCGCCCGATCCCGAGCAGGCGCGGGAACTGATGGAATCGGGGGCGACCTGCATCGCCTACGAGACGGTGACGGACCAGAACGGCGGGCTGCCACTGCTGGCGCCCATGTCGGAGGTCGCGGGCAAGCTCGCGCCGCAGGTGGGGGCCTGGACGCTCCAGAAGGCGAATGGCGGGCGCGGCGTGCTCCTGGGCGGCATCCCGGGCGTGGCGCCGGGCAAAGTGGCGGTGATCGGCGGCGGCGTCGTAGGGACGCAGGCTGCCCGCGTCGCGGCGGGGATGGGCGCGGACGTGATCGTGCTCGACCGGTCGCTGCCGCGGCTGCGCTACCTCGACGACGTGTTCGGGCGGGAGTTCAAGACAGCCCATGCGAATGCCGGTGCGGTGGCCGAGGCCATCGCGGAGGCCGACCTCGTGATCGGGGCGGTGCTGATTCCCGGGGCGGCGGCGCCGAAGCTCGTCACCCGGGCGCAGCTTTCGACGATGAAGCCCGGCGCGGCGATCGTGGATGTCGCCATCGACCAGGGCGGGTGCTTCGAGACCTCGCACGCCACGACCCATGCCGACCCGATCTACGAGGTGGACGGGATCATGCATTACTGCGTGGCCAACATGCCGGGGGCAGTGGCCCGCACCTCGGCCCTGGGTTTGGGGAACGCGACCCTGCCCTTCCTCCTCGCGCTCGCGGACAAGGGCTGGCAGGGCGCGCTCGCGGCGGACCCGCATCTGAAGAACGGGCTCAACGTCCATGCGGGGCGGATCGCCCATGCGGCGGTGGCCGAGGCACTGGGACTCCCGCTGGCGGAGGGGTCGCTCGCGGCGTGAGGGGGTCTGGGGTGGGGCGAGGGCCGCCCATCCGGCGAGGGCGCCCGGACAGTGCGGTCCCGCGCGTTGCGGGGCGTGAGGGAACGACCGCCCTGTGGAGCGCGGGGCGGTCGGGTGGCGGCGCGGGACGTGTGGCATGTGGGACCTGAGGGGCGGCGAGTCACAGGCCTTCAGGTTGCCCGAATTTGGTTAACAAGCCCTGACCCCAACGTGCGCTGAACTTCGTGGCACATTGGTGGCGCAACGCCCCAGCGCGGTCCGGGGCTGATTCGCCTACTCGGCCGGAGAGGCGTTGCCCCCTCGGCCCGCGAGGAGGTCGCGGATCTGCTGGAGGAGTTCCTCCTGCGTGGGGCCCTTGGGGGCGGAGGGGACGGGCTCGCCCTTGCGGACGGCGCTGTTCTTGATGCGGTTCACGGCCTTCACGAGCAGGAAGACCACCCAGGCGACGATCAGGAACTCGATCACCGCAGTGATGAAGGCGCCGTAGGCGAAGACGGCGGCGCCCGAGTCGCGCGCGGTCTGGAGGCCCGCATTGGCCGGAACTTCACCGGACATGACCCAGTACAGGTTGGAGAAGTCCACGCCGCCGATGAGGAGGCCGATCAGCGGGTTGATGATGTCGCCCACGAGGCTGTTGACGATGGCCGTGAAGGCCGCGCCGATGATGATGCCAACCGCCAGGTCCATGACATTGCCCTTGGCGATGAAGTCCCGGAATTCCCGGATCATGCTTGTCCCTCCTGCTGGCTGCGCCCGGCGGCGCGATGACCTTGCGGCATCCTGCAGGACGGGTCTGCGTTTTTCCACAGTTTCCGCCGGGGGGCGGGGTGCCTAGCTGCGTTGGACGGCATCACACCGAGGAAACGCTCCATCATGTCCGACCTGTCCGACTTTCCCGTCACGCGCAAATGGGCCGTGCAGGACCCCGCGAAGCTCCAGCTCTTCTCCTTCCCGACGCCCAATGGGCAGAAGGTGTCGATCATGCTGGAGGAGATCGGGCTCCCCTACGAGGCGCACCGCGTGACGCTGGACGACGCCACGGTGCGGTCGCCCGAATACCTGTCGCTGAACCCCAACAACAAGATCCCCGCGATCATCGACCCCGACGGGCCCAGGGGCGAGCCGCTGCGACTGTTCGAGAGCGGGGCGATCCTGCTGTATCTTGCGGAGAAGACGGGCCAGCTTCTGGGCCGGACCGAAGCCGACCGGTACCACATCATCCAATGGGTCATGTGGCAGATGGGCGGCGTCGGGCCGATGTTCGGACAGTTCAACTGGGCCGTCCGCTTTGCCGGCAAGGAGATAGAGGACCCCCGGCCGCGCCAGCGCTTCGTGGACGAGGCGCGGCGGCTGTTGCGGGTGCTGGACGGCGCGCTGGAGGGCAAGGAGTGGATCGCGGGCGAGTATTCCATTGCCGACATCGCGCTGGGCCCCTGGGTGAGCAGCATGGGCGATCCGGCGGTGTCGGGCCTCGTGGGCTGGGACGAGCTGCGCAACGTGCCAGGCTTCGTGGAGCGGTTCCAGGCGCGACCCGCGGTGCAGCGGGGCAAGAACATCCCGCCGCGCGAGGGGTGAGCGGCGCCCGGATGACAGTCCGGGGGACTGTCGTCAGCCGCGAATGACCGGGTGGGCTCCGGGGCGCACCGCTCCCGCGCCTCCGGTACTTGCCTAGGAAATTTGGAGCTAAAGGAGGGGCGGTCCGGCTGGGCCGCCCCTTTGCGTATCAGGTCCGGAGCGTCGCGCCGGTGGCCTTGGTGACCTTCTCGATGACGGCCTTGGAGACCTTCTCGATCTCGGCCTCGGTCAGCGTCGCCTCGCGGGGCTGGAGGCGGATCGTGAGGGCGAGGGACTTCTTGCCCTCGGGCAGAGCGCCGCCTTGGAAGGCGTCGAAGAGGCGGACCTCGGTGATGAGGGCCTTATCGGCGCCTTGGGCGGCCTGGAGCAGGGCCTGAGCCTCCACTCGCGCATCCACCACGAAGGCGAAGTCACGCTCCACCGCCTGGAGGTCGGAGGTGTCGAGCCGGGGGCGGGCACGGCCGGTGGCGCGGGGCAGCGGGATCGCGTCGGGCCAGAGGACGAAGGCCACGGCGGGGCCTTTTACGTCGAGGGCCTTGAGGATGCGGGGGTGGATTTCGCCGAACTCGGCCAGGATCGTCTTGGGGCCGAGCGTGATGACGCCGTGGCGGCCGGGATGCCACCAGTTGGGGCCGTCGCGGCGGATCTGGAGCCTCGCGGGCGCGCCCAGGGTGGAGAGGAGCGCCTCCAGGTCGGCCTTGGCGTCGAAGAGGTCATAGGCGCGGCCCGCGCCGTGCGGCGTGCGGGCGCTTTCGCGGCCTACGAGGAGGCCCGCGACCTCGGCGCGCTGCTCGCCGGGCTCACCTCCCGCGAATGAGTCGCTGGCCTCGAACAAGGCGAGGTCGCCGAAGCCGCGCGCCTGGTTGCGGGCGGCGGCCTTCAGGAGGCCGGGGAGGAGCGAGGGGCGCAGGTCCGACAGGTCCGAGGCGATGGGGTTTGCGACGCGGCGCGCGTCGTCCCCGCCGCCGAAGAGCGCGGCGGAGGCGGTGTCGATGAAGGCGTAGGTCACGCATTCGTTGTAGCCCAGCGACGCAGCCGTGCGCCGTGCGCGGGAGAGGCGTGCCTGCTGGGGCGTGAGCACGGGCTTGGGCACTGCGGGGCCCTGGCGCAGGAGGGGCTGGCCCTGGAGCTTCGTCAGGGAGGCAACGCGGGCGACCTCCTCCACCAAGTCAGCCTCGCCCAGGATGTCGGGGCGCCAGGTGGGGACATGGGCCGTCTCGCCGTCGAGGCGGAAGCCCAGATCCTGGAGGATGCGGCGCTGGTCGGGCTCCGGCAGGTCGAGGCCCACGAGGGATTGGAGGCGCGTGGGGTCGAAGCGGTAGGAGCGCGTCCCCTCGGGGATGGAGCCGGCGAGGGAGAGGTGCGAAGGCTCGCCGCCCGCGTGCTGCAGGATCAGGGCCACGGCGCGGTCGAGGCCGTCGAGGCAGGCCTGCGGGTCCACGCCACGTTCGAACCGGTAGCGGGCGTCGCTGTTGATGCGGAGTCCCCGGCCCGTGGCGGCGATGCGGAGCGGGTCCCAGAGGGCGCTTTCCACCAGCACGTTGACCGTCGCCTCGGTCACGCCGGACGCTTCGCCGCCCATGATGCCGGCGAGGGATTCGGGCCCGTGGTCGTCGGCGATGACCATGTCGCCCGCGCGCAGGGCGTAGGTCTTGCCGTCGAGGGCCGCGAGCGTCTCGCCGTCGTGCGCGGGGCGGACGGTGAGCGCGCCCTGGACCTTGTCCGCGTCGAAGACGTGGAGCGGGCGGTTCAGGTCGTAGGTCAGGAAGTTCGTGACATCCACGAGGAAGGAGATCGGGCGCAGGCCAATGGCGCGCAGGCGGGCCTGGAGCCAGTCGGGGCTGGGGCCGTTCTTGACGCCCCGGATCAGGCGGGCGGCGAAGGCGGGGCAGCCGCTCTCCAGCGCGGGATCGAGAGCGACGGGGATGGGCTGGTCGTACGTGCCGTCGACCGTGACCTCGGGCAGCGCCCTAAGCGTGCCGAGGCCCCGGGCGGCGAGGTCGCGGGCGATGCCGCGGATGCCGAGGGCGTCGGGGCGGTTGGGGGTGATCTTGATCTCGATCACCGGGTCCACGCGGGCGGGGTCGTTGGCCTGCAGCCAGTCGGCGAAGCTTTCGCCCACCTCGCCCGAGGGAAGCTCGATGATGCCGTTGTGCTCGTCGGAGAGTTCCAGCTCACGCTCGGACGCCATCATGCCGAAGCTTTCGACGCCGCGGATCTTGCCGACGCCGATGGTCGTGTCGATGCCGGGGACGTAGGTGCCGGGGCTGGCTAGGACGACCGTGATCTCCGCGCGTGCGTTGGGGGCGCCGCAGACGATCTGCTGCTCGCCGTCGCGGGTCAGCACGCGGCAGACGCGGAGCTTGTCAGCGTTGGGGTGCTGTTCGGCGTGGAGGACCTTGGCGACCGTGAAGGGGCGCAGGCTGGCGGCGGGGTCGTGGATGCCCTCCACCTCCAGGCCGAGATCGGTCAGGGCCTCGGCAATCTCGGGCACGGAGGCCGTGGAGTCGAGGTGGTCGCGGAGCCAGGACAAAGTGAGCTTCATCGGATGCGGGCCTTCGGTCGGGTCGGCGTCCAGTATCGCGGAGGAGGGCCAACGACAAGTTGCGCCGCCATGCGACAGTGCGCCTAGGAGGTCCCAAGGTCCGCGATGGGCTCCTCGGCCCGGGGGGCCGCGGCCGGTGAGGCTGCCTCGGTCCAGATCGAGGGCTCCGCGTAGGTGTGGTGCTCGCGGATCAGGCGCTCCACCTCGGCGAGGGCTTCGGGCGCGCACCGCACGAGAAGGCGGATGCCCCCGCCCTGCCCCCGATCCCCGGAGGAGCCGACCGCCTCGATCCGTCCGGCGAGGGGGCACCGGGCCTTAGCAAGGGCGCGAGCGATGCGGCGCGCCTCGCCAAGGGAGGGGAGGATTGTGACGACGGCGGTCGCCATGGTGTCTTCCTGCCGGGGTTCGGGGCTTGCAGAAACCCTGCAACGACGCGAGCCGGGCGGCGAGATCGTCGGGGTCGCCTTCGACATGGATGGTCTTGATCCGCGCGGTGTGGCCCGCGACAAGGTTGATCGCGGATTTCGCGACACCGAGATACTTGGCGAGGAGCACAATCACGGCGGCGTTGGCGCGGCCGTTTTCGGGGACGGCTCGGGTGCGGGGGCGCAGGACGGTTGTGCCGTCGGACAGCGTCTCGGGCCCGTCGATGCGGTCGAGGCTCGCGTTCGGGGTGACGCGGAGGCGGAGACGCAGGCCGGTGTGGGTGGGGGTCCTGAGGCTCATGCGCCGCTGATAGCACCTTGGTCGGAACGCGGCAGCCCGGCCGCGATCAGGCGCTGAAGCCGAAGTACCAGACCGAAACCGGCACCGCGAGCAGCAGGACGAGAGCCACCATCACGACGCCGCCGTCCCGCGTCAGGAGCCCGGCGGCAAAGAGCGCGATCACCGCCGAAGCAATGGAGCCCGAGGTCGGGATGATCTCCATGACCGGCATGACGAGCGTGAGCCCCAGGATCAGGATCAGCGGCAGAAGCAGCCAAGGCCGGTGCGTCAGGAAGGTGAGGCGCGCCTTGAGGAACTTCTCGACGAACTGCACGGGCTTGCGGAGCCAGCCCACGCCCTTGCAGAGCTTGGAGGTGGACATCTCGCGCCGGGTGATGAAGGCCGGAAGCCAGAGGCACTTGCGCCCCGCGATCATCTGCACGACCAAGATGGCCACGATCACCCCGACCGTGGCGGTGATCCCTGGAATGGCGCTCGCGGGGGAGGTGGAGATCAGCGCGAAGATCAGCATCAGCGCGGCGAAGGACTTGTGGCCGAGCTTTTCGACCACCTCCTCCACCTTGATCCTCTCGCCGTGGGCCGCGCTCTCGAGCTGGTCGAGGACGTGGCTGAGGGCGTGCTGCTGTTCGTCGGCCATGCGTCTCACCTCGCTGGCCGTGGTAACGTGATTGTCCGCTGGGGGTTCCGGCTAGAGGCCGGGGGCTAAGCCCCCGGAGCGCGGCCTCAGCGGCTCAGGCCCCCTGCCAGCGTCGGTACCTCCAGCGATCCGAAGCCGTAGTGCCGCAGCCAGCGCAGGTCGCTCTCGAAGAACGCCCGCAGGTCCGGGATGCCGTATTTCAGCATCGCCAGACGGTCGATGCCCATGCCGAAGGCGAAGCCCTGCCATTGGGCGGGGTCGATGCCGCCGGCGGTCAGGACCTTGGGGTGGACCATGCCGGAGCCCAGGATCTCCAGCCAGCTGTCGCCCTCGCCCAGCTTGAGGGTGCCGTTGTCCCAGGAGCAGCGGATGTCGACCTCGGCCGAGGGTTCCGTGAAGGGGAAGTGGGAGGCGCGGAAGCGGAGGTCCACGCGGTCCACCTCGAAGAACGCCTTCAGGAACTCCTCCAGGGTCCATTTGAGCTGGGCCATGGTGATGTCGCGGTCGATGGCGAGGCCCTCGACCTGATGGAACATGGGGGAGTGGGTCTGGTCGTAGTCGGCGCGGAAGACGCGGCCGGGGCAGATCACGCGCAGCGGCGCGCCCTGCCCCAGCATCGCGCGGATCTGGACGGGGCTCGTGTGGGTGCGCAGGACATGGGGCGGGCGGTTGTCGCCCGGCTGGCGCGCCATGTAGAAGGTGTCGTGCTCCTGCCGGGCGGGATGTTCCGGCGCGATGTTGAGCGCGTCGAAGTTGTGCCAGTCGTCCTCCACCTGCGGGCCTTCGGCGACGGCGAAGCCCATCTCGGCGAAGATGAGTGTCACTTCCTCGGTCACCTGGGAGACGGGGTGCACGGTCCCCTGGCAGCGCGGGCGCGGGGGGAGCGTCACGTCCAGCCATTCGGCGCGGAGCCGTTCGTCGAGGGCCGCGTCCTGGAGCGCGGCCTTGCGGGCGGCGATGGCCGAGGCGACCTCGTCCCGCAGCGCGTTCAGCGTGGGGGCGACGGTCATCCGCTCCTCGGGCGACATCTGGCCGAGTTCGCGCATATTGAGGGCGATCTCCCCCTTCTTGCCGAGGGCGGCGAGGCGGACCTCCTCCAGCGCGGGCTCGTCGGCGGCGGAGGTCACGGCCCCCAGGTACTTTTGGCGAAGATCGTCCATGGCGTCACCCTTTCGGCATCGGGCCCGGTTACCGCCGCAGGCGCGATCACGCAAGGCGGCGGACGGGAACGCATAGGAGGACATGGCAGTTGACTAGGTAACGACGAGGATTAATCTCGACCACAGGTATCGTGATTTAGGCTACCAAGAAGGGCGCGATGACGATGGGTCACCTGATGCTGGGGTTGCTCGGCGGGTTCGGCGCCTTTGTCATGGCGCTTGTTCAGGGTCAGCCGGCCTGGATGGCGCTGCTCCTCTACACGAGTGTCGGCAACCTCTGCCTGGCGGGGAGCCTGCTGACGGGTTGGCTGCTGGATCGGGTGCGCCAGCCTCCAGGGCCGCCGCGCCAGACCGCGCGCCTGCCGCAGGCCTATGCACCTTTGGCCCTGCGGGCCGGGCACTAGGAATGAGAACGGGCGCCGGGGGAGGTCCCAGCGCCCGTCAGGTCGTTCGACTGGCGTCGATCAGGCGGCCTCGGCCACCGGCAGGGCGGCGCGGGCGCGGTCGGCGATCGCGTTGAAAGCCTCGGGCTCATGGACGGCGAGGTCGGCGAGGACCTTGCGGTCAACCTCGATGCCGGCGAGCGACAGGCCGTTGATGAAGCGCGAATAGGTCAGCGAGGCGTCGAAGGCCCGGACGGCCGCGTTGATGCGCTGGATCCAGAGGGCGCGGAAGTCGCGCTTGCGGGTCCGACGGTCGCGGGTCGCGTACTGGTTCGCCTTGTCGACGGCCTGCTTGGCGACCTTGAAGGTGCGGCGGCGGTGATCGTAGTAGCCCTTGGCGGCGTCGAGGATCTTCTTGTGGCGGCGGTGGGTGACAACACCACCTTTGGTGCGGGACATGGGTCAGGCTCCTCTCAGCGGGCGTAGGGCATGTAGGACTTGATGATCTTCGTGTCCTGGGGGGACAGGACCGTGGTTCCCCGCGCCTGGCGGATGAACTTGGTGGTCCGCTTGATCATGCCGTGACGCTTGCCGGTCTGGCCGGCCTTGATGAGGCCAGAGGCCGTCACCTTGAAGCGCTTCTTGGCGCTCGACTTGGTCTTCATCTTGGGCATTTTCGGCTCCTGTGTGAGCGGTGGGCACGGCGAGGCAATGCCACTTGGCCAGCCGTGCATGGGTCGAGGGGCGCCCTATAGAGCGGCGCCGGGCGGGTGGCAAGCCCTTACTCGGGCTCGCGGTCGTGGGTCGTGGGCCTCTTGGGTCGCCAGTTCAGGGGCGCCTTCGTGGATCGGCAGGGCCCGGGCTCGCCGTCGTGGAGCAGGCGTTCCTTGGGGTAGCCTACTCGGGCTCGCCCTCGTAGATCAGGCGTTCCTGGCAGGGAGCCACGCGCAGGATGTTGGTCGAGCCCGGCGTGTTGAAGGGCACGCCCGCGGTCACGACGATGCGCTCGGTGGGCTGGGCGTAGCCCTGGTCCACGGCGGCGTGAATCGCGGCGAGGACGGCGTGCTTGAAGCGGTCCACCGGTTCGGAGACGACGCAGTCCACGCCCCAGGTGAGGGACAGACGGCGCGCCGTCCCTTCGAGGGAGGTGAGCGCGATGATCGGCACGCGGGGCCGTTCGCGCGCCACCAGAAGCGCGGTCGTGCCCGATTCGGAGAAGCAGGCGATGGCCTTGACGTCCGTGGTTTCCGCGATCTCGCGGGCGGCGGAGACGATGCCGTCGGCCACGGTCGTACGGTGGGCGCTGCGGGAGGATTCGATGATCTGGGTGTAGGTGGGATCGGACTCCACCTCCTGCGCGACGGCGTCCATGGTCGCGACGGCCTCGCGCGGGAACTGGCCTGCGGCGGATTCGGCCGACAGCATGATGGCGTCCGCGCCCTCGTAGATGGCGGTGGCCACGTCCGACACCTCGGCCCGGGTGGGCACGGGGGATTCGATCATCGATTCGAGCATCTGCGTCGCCACGATCACCGGCTTGGCGGCGGCGCGGCACTTGCGCACGAGCCGCTTCTGGATCGGGGGCACGTTCTGGACCGGAAGCTCCACCCCGAGGTCGCCGCGCGCCACCATGATGCCGTCCGAGGCGGCGAGGATGCCGTCGAAGTCCTTCACGGCGGCAGGCTTTTCGATCTTGCTGAGGATCGCGGCGCGGCCTTTGGCGAGCGAGCGCGCCTCCTCCACGTCGGCCACGCGCTGCACGAAGGAAAGCGCGAGCCAGTCCACGCCCAGTTCGCAGACGAATTCGAGGTCGCGGCGGTCCTTGTCGGACAGGGCGGCGAGGGGGAGCACCACGTCGGGGACGTTCACGCCCTTGCGGTTGGAGATGGTGCCGCCGACCGTCACGGTGCAGTTGGCGAAATCGCGGCCGCAGTCGTTCACGAGCAGGCGGATCTTGCCGTCGTTCACGAGGAGAGAGGCGCCGGGCTCCAGAGCGTCGAAGATCTCCTTGTGGGGGAGCTGGACGCGGGTCGCGTCGCCGGGCGCGTCATTGAGGTCGAGCCGGAAGGGCTGGCCCACCTCGAGGTCGAACGCCCCCTCGCCGCCGAAGACGCCGACGCGGAGCTTGGGGCCCTGGAGGTCGGCGAGGATCGCGATGGGCTGGCCCATCTCGGCCTCGACCTCGCGGATGGCGCGGTGGCGGGCGGCCACGTCGTCATGGGAGCCATGGCTCATGTTGAGGCGGAACACGTCGGCTCCGGCCTCGTGAAGGATGCGGATCATCTCCTTGGTGGAGGAGGCCGGTCCCAGGGTGGCCACGATCTTGATCTTGCGGTGACGGCGCATGCGGAACTCCTATCGGCCATGGCAACGCCCGTTAGCGCTAACGCGGCGGCTCCCTGCGGGCGGTGTATGGCGCGGTTTCCTTCGGGCGGCAACCTGTCTAAGGGAGACGGCCATGATGCGTGCCGCCACCCCTGCCCACCCCGCCTTTCAGATCCTGGACGCAGGGACCCCCGGCCCCTGGGTCGTGACCTGCGATCACGCGACGAACCTCGTGCCCGACTGGCTGGGCGGCGACCTGGGTCTGTCCCCCGACGACATGGAACGCCACATCGCCTACGACATCGGCGCGGCGGGGCTGGCGCGCGAACTGGCACGGCGGCTGGACAGCCCGGCGATCCTGGCGCGGTTCTCCCGGCTCGTGATCGACCCCAACCGGGGCGAGGACGATCCCACGCTGCTCATGCGGCTTTACGACGGGTCGGTGATCCCGGCGAACCGGCATGCGGGGCCCGAGGAGCTGGGGCGGCGGCTCGACCGGCTCTACCGGCCCTATCACGACGCGGTGGCGGACCTGCTGGCCTCGCGCCCGGCCCCGGCGGTGCTGGCGATCCACAGCTTCACACCGCAGCTTCGGGGGCGACCGCCCCGGCCCTGGCACGTCGCGGTGCTCCACTCCCACCGGGACGAGCGGCTTGCGCAAGCGGTGTTGCGGCGGCTGATGGCGGAGCCGGACCTTTTCGTGGGGGACAACGAGCCTTACTCGGGCCACCTGCCGGGCGATTCGATCGACCGTCACGCGCTGGGGCCCGGGCGTCTCAACGTGCTGATCGAGCTTCGTCAGGACCTGATCGCGACGGACGCGCAGCAGGAGAGCTGGGCGGAGCGGCTGGCGCCGCTGCTGTCGGACGCGCTGGAGGAGGCTCGGGCGGGCTGAGACAATAAGCCCTTGCCCTGGGTATTGGCGACTTTCCGCGCGCTGGGAGGGAGCCTGGGCTGACCCTGAGAGAGCCCGTGGAACCTTGAAGCACGTGCCGTGTTCGGCAGGACATGCCCCCAACTCGCGACGGGGGCACCTGGCAGAAAGCGGACCCGTCCATGTTCCTGAGTTCCATCCTTGCGACCCTGGCCGCGTTCTCGGGCCGCAGGCCGCAGCCGCCGAGCTTCGAGGGACTGCTGGACGAGCTTTACGCGATCTGGCCGCTGGACGCCGACGAGATGGAACTCGCCCGGCGTCCCTGCTGAGGGGCATCAGATCGCGGCGCGGCGCGCTTCGCTGAGGTAGATTTCCCGCAGCCGGACGGCGACGGGGCCGGGCCGCCCCTCCCCGATCTCCTGCCCGTCGAGGCGGACCACCGGCATCACGAAGGTCGAGGCCGAGGTGATGAAGGCCTCGTCGGCCTCGCGCGCCTCCTCGATGGTGAAGGGCCGCTCCTCCACGCGCATCTGCGCCTCGCGCGCGCAGGCCAGGACGGCGGCGCGGGTGATGCCGGACAGGATCTCGGGCCCGAGCTGGCGGGTGACGATGGTGTTGCCCTTGACGATGTAGGCATTGTTCGAGGTGCCCTCGGTCACGACCCCGTCCTCAACCATCCAGGCGTCGTCGGCGCCCTGGGCCTTGGCGATCATCTTGCCCATGGAGGGATAAAGGAGCTGCACGGTCTTGATGTCCCGCCGGGCCCAGCGCTGGTCGGGGATGGACACCACCGCCATGCCGCTGCGGGCGAGGGGGTTGTCGATCAGGCCGGGCTTGGACTGGGTGAAGAGGACCAGCGTCGGCGGGGTCGCGGCGTCCGGGTAGGCGAAGTCGCGGTCGGGCGGCGCGCCGCGCGTGACCTGGAGATAGACCATCCCATGCTCGATGCCGTTCCGGGCCACCAGCTCGCGGTGGATGGCGAGGAGGTCGTCGTCGGTGGCGGGCGAGGGCATGTCGAGTTCGGACAGCGACCGGCGGAGACGGGTGATGTGGCCGGGGAAGTCCACGAGCTTGCCGTCTAGGACGGAGGTGACCTCGTAGACCCCGTCGGCCATCAGGAAGCCCCGGTCGAAGACGGAAACGCGGGCCTCCTCCTCGGGGACGTATTGGCCGTTGACGTAAACGATGCGGCTCATGGCTACCCCCAGAGGTCAGGCTCGGATGGATGGACGCCCCGGTCGTCGTAAGCGAGCGGGTGGGCGCGGTCTTCGGCCAGAAGGAGCGGGCCGTCAAGGTCCGCGACCTCCGCGCCCTGGGCCAGAACCACGGCGGGCGCCATGGCGAGGGAGGTGCCCACCATGCAGCCCACCATGATCCCGAAGCCCATGCGCCGCGCCTCCTCCCGCAGGGCCAGCGCCTCGGTCAGGCCGCCGGCCTTGTCGAGCTTGACGTTGACGATGTCGTAGCGGCCATGGAGCGAGGCCAGCGAGGCGCGGTCGTGGCAGCTTTCGTCCGCGCAGACCGGGAGGGGGCGGGCCATATGGGCCAGCGCCTCGTCCTGGCCCGCGGGAAGGGGCTGCTCCACCAGCGCCACGCCGAGGCGGAGGAGATGGGGGGCGAGGTCGGCGTAGACCTCGGGCGTCCAGCCTTCGTTCGCGTCCACGATGAGCCGGGATGCGGGCGCGCCGCGGCGGACGGCCTGGAGGCGGGGCATGTCGTCCGGGGTGCCGAGCTTGATCTTGAGGAGGGGCCGGTGGGCGTTGGCGCGGGCCGCGTCCTCCATCGCATCGGGAGTGCCGAGAGAGATCGTGTAGGCGGTGACCACGGGCCCGGGGGCGGAAAGGCCCGCGAGGTCCCAGGCGCGGCGGTCCTGTCGTTTCGCCTCCCAATCCCAAAGAGCGCAGTCGGCGGCGTTGCGCGCCGCGCCGGGGGGCAGGAGATGCTGGAGGCTGTCGCGCGTCACGTCCGGTGGGAGGGCGGCGACGGCCTGGGCCACGCCCTCGGCGCTCTCGCCGTAACGGGCGTAGGGGACGCATTCGCCCCGGCCGGTGATGCCATCGCGCGTGAAACTCGCGGTGACGACGCGTGCCTCGGTCTTGGAGCCGCGGCTGATGGTGAAGGCCTGGGCGAGGCGGAAGCTTTC
>CADCUU010000221.1 GCA_902805995.1 uncultured Rubellimicrobium sp. | reverse complement strand
GAAGACGAGATAGAATAGCGTGATCGTGGCGAGCGCGGGCTTGGCCAGCGGCAGGACTACCCGGAAAAAGGTCTGAAACGGGTTCGCGCCGTCGAGCTCGGCCGCCTCCAGGAGCTCCTTGGGGATCTCCTCGAAGAAGCGGATCAGGATGATCAGGTACCAGGCGTTGACCGCCTTGTAGAGGATCACCGACCAGTAGCTGTCCAGCAGCCCAAGACGCTTCATTACAAAGTAGTCAGGGATGATGCCAGGCTCGAAGACAATGGTCAGGAGAACGGCCAGAAAGATCACCCGGCGGCCAGGTAGGGCCCGCTGGGCCAGCGCCCAAGCCATCAGGGCGGTGGCCACGACATTGATGACCGTGCCGGCCCCTGTGATGAGCAGCGAGTTGAGGAGCCCCCGTTGCACGTTAGGGTGCGCCAGAAGGAGCCGCCAGACATCGAGCGAGAAGCCGTCGGGCAGCACCGACAGGCCGTTCATCCCAGCGACGCGCCCGGGCGCCAACAGCGAGACGGCCAAGAGGTGCAGCATGGGTTGGAGCGTCAGCACCACCATGAGGAGGAGCGTGGAGACGATCAGCGCGTATTCCACCCGCTCGAGAGGCGTGCGGTGAACGCCCCGACGGGACGGTCGGGACAGTGGCGAGGCAAAGGCGCGCATCATCACCAAACTCCTTTGCCGGTCAGGCGCTTCGAGACGAGGTGAGCCGTCAGGATCATGGCCATGCCGACCACGGCCTTGAAGAGCCCCGCCGCGGTGGCCAGCGAGTACTCCCCGGTCTGGAGACCGATGCGGTAGACGTAAGTGTCGATGATATCGATCTTGGGCAGCGTCACGTCATTGGCGAGGTTGAACACCTGGTCGAACCCCGCGCTCAGGAACAGCCCCATGTTGAGAATGAAGAGCGTGGCGATCGTAGGCACAATCCCCGGCAGCGTGACGTGCCGGATCTTCTGCCATCGCCCCGCGCCATCGATCTGAGCCGCGTCGTAGAGCTGCGGATCGATGGCGATAATCGCGGCAAGGTAGAGAAGCGAGTCCCATCCCGCGCAGCGCCAGATCTCGCTGAACACCAGCACCCAGCGGATCGCGCCGGTGTCGGTCATGAAGGCCACGGGCTGCATCCCCACCAGCGCAAGGAGGTCGTTCACGGCCCCGTCCTGGGGCGAGAGCACGGCGATCACGATCCCCGAGATCACCACCCAGCTCAGGAAGTGGGGCAGGTAGATCACCGACTGCATGAAGCGCCTGAGGCCACCGGCCCGCACCTCGTTGAGCAGCAGCGCCACGACGATAGGCACCGGGAATACAAAGGCCATCTTCATGGCGCTGATGATCAACGTGTTGAGGAGCACCTGCCAGAAGACCGGCGAGGTCGAGAGCGTCTGGAAGTGGTCGAGGCCCACCCAGATGTTGGGCGGAATTATACGCAGCTGCTCGAAGGCAATCTTGGCCTCCCAGATCGGGAGATAGTGGTAGAGGACGAAGTAAAGCAGGCCCGGCAGCAGCATGACGTAGAAGGGCCACCAGCGTCGAAGCCCGCCGATGAGCCGGCGCCGGAGCGGCCTGCCCTTCCGGGGCAGGGCTACGAGCAGCGCGTCATCCGCCTGGTCGGTCATCTCAGCCTCTCCCCGCGAGGAGAGCAGGCGCGTCTCGTGCCAATAGGTTAGCCACGCTGCCTCGCTCGATGAGGCGCCCAGGCAAACAAACCGGGCCTCCATGGGGGCGCCCCTCAGCCGCCGCGGCCAGCATGCTGACAGCGAGGCGGCCGAGCGCCCGGCCGGGCTTCTCGACGGTAGTCAGGCCCGGCCAAGAGAAAGCGCCTGCGGCGATGCCGTCGAAGCCGAGGATCGAAGCATCCTCAGGGCAGGACAGCCCCCGGTCGCGGAGGGCCATGAGCGCGCCGAGCGCCATGAGGTCGTTCGCGGCGAAGACCGCCAGTGGGCCTGGCCGCCGGTTGTCGAGGAGCCGCGACATGGCGGCGCGGCCGCCCTCCACCGTGTAGTCGGCCGTCTCGACCTGCAAGTCCCGGGCGGCACCCCGATAATCCAGATGCTGCCGCACTGCCTCCGCAAAGCGCAGCCGCGCGATCCGGGACGGCGGGCCAAGGATCAGAGCAGGAGCCTCGTGCCCCTTCCGGGACAGGTAGTCGAGGCCAAGACGGACCGACTGCGGAATGTTCGAACCAACGCTGGGCAGGCCCGGAAACTTTTCGGCGCTGGAGCCGATCAGGACGAGGGGCAAGCCAAAGGCGTGAAGCGCCTCGACCGAGTCCGCGACCGGGTTGAGGATCGCACCGTCCACCCGGGCCCGTACCAGCGCCCGCAAGTGGCGCTCCTCCTGCTCAGTCTGCCAGTCCGAGGAGAAACACAGGAGCGACAACTCCTCCTCGACGGCGCGATCCTGTGCGCCCTTGGCGACCTCGGCCCAGAAGGGGTTCGCGATGTCAGGGATGACGAGCCCGATGAGGCGCGACCGACCCGACCGCATCGACACGGCCAAATGGTTGGGTTCGTAGCCCAGTGCCCGGGCCGCCTCGATGGCGCGCTCGCGAGCCTCAGCCGCAACTGGTCCAGTGCCTGAAAGGGCGCGAGCGACGGTACTCTTCGACACGCCGGCCAAGGTCGCCACGTCGTGGATCGTCGGGCGCTTTCGTCCCACCGGTCCTACTCCTCCCCGGGCTCTTTTTACCTGCTGGGAACGATACCACCGACCTACATCCGGTCAAGTGCGGAGTTTCAGCCTGGCTGGGGCTCTGTTGCGCAAACCCCTTGGGATTCCCTCTGTAGGAACTCGGCGGGTTAGGCGGCAGGCATGAGACTTCCTGTGTCAACCTATAGTCAAACTCGAGCCAGTTCGGGTCTGAGCCGGAGCATGCTTCTCGGGGTCATAGGGTTTGCGGTCGGTCCAAGCGCGCCAGAGGACTCGAACCCAGGCCCGGGCGAGAACGCGGACGGCATGGGGGTGATCGCAGCCGCGCGTTCGGGCTTGGGCATACACGCCAGCCGCCCAGGAGCTTTGGTGTCGGGAGTTGTCGGCGAAGCAGGTCAGCGCCGTGCGTAGGCGCTTGTTGCAGGCCCACCGGAAGCCGACGCCCCTGGATTTGCCGCTCGCATAAGTGACGGGGGCCACACCGGCTTCGGCGGCGAGTTGGTCGTTGGTCTGGAATCGCTCACGCACGTCGCCGAGTTCGGCCAGGATCTGGGCGGCGCAGATCTTTCCGGCGCGAGGGAAGGACATGACGATGCGCCCGTCCGGCAAGGCGGCAACGTTGTCCTCGATCTTGCGGGTGATCTGCCCGAGTTGGTCGACCAGGGCTGACAACGTCCGCGCGAGCGCGCGGACCATCTCTCCCTTGGCTTGGCGCTCCGCTTCACCAGCTTGGCCGAGCGGAGCTGCGCGTAGCCGCTCCAGCAGGGCTTCTGGCGAGCGGTGGCCACTGTAGCGGTGCTGAGCGAGGAAGCTGGCCAGGCGAGCGCGGCCGAGCCGGCGGGCGCTGTCCGGCGTCGGATAGCGGTCCAGGAAGGCGAGCGCGATCGGGCTGGCCACGTTGGCGAAGACCGCCACCCCGCCGGGCCAGAAGCCCTCAAGAAGCGCGGTGAGCTGATTGGCGAGTGCCACCCGGGTGGCGACCAGGTCGTCGCGGCCCCGCACCAGTGCTCGCAAGGCGCGGATGGCGTCCGATTGGGGCTGAAGCGGGCGAAGCCGATGACCGTCGGTGCGAAGCATATCAGCCAGGATGTAGGCGTCTCCGGGGTCGCTCTTGGCCGATACCGCCCGGTAGCGCGGTCGGCAGGCCTTCACCGCGTTGGGATGGATCGGCACGACCACAAAGCCCGCCTCGACCAGATGATCGACCAAGAGGCCGGTCGGCCGCTCGATGGCGACCGGGATCTTGCCAGGTGATCCGTGCCGCTTCAGCCGAGCCACAAGTCCGGCCAACCCGTCACGGTCGTGTCCGGCGTCGAACTGGTCCAGCACGCTTCCCTTGACGTCGATCACGCAGACCGCGTGCGAGCCGCAGCCCCAGTCGACCCCCACACATACATCCATAGGACCTCTCCCTCGTTCTGGAGTATGGTCCCGATTGCCGGGAGCCCTGGCGGGATGCTCATTGACCGGCGCTCTGGGGTGCCACCCACGGCGCAACTTCCTGTAGCCCGTCTCGGACTCCCGGCCGCCATCGCGCTGCGGGTCTCATGCGGGCCCTCGAAGGGCAAGCAAACCGGGCAATCACGACGGCGGCGCGGGACCAACGCCGGAGCAGCTTACAGGCTGAACCTGCGTCAGGCCGAGGATGCCCAATGAGCAAGCCTGTCCCTGTCCGATACCGCACGACGAACTGGTCTGAGTACACTGCGTTGCTGCGCTGGCGCGGCTTGCTGCTGGTCTGGCTGGACCGGAAGATGGAGGGGCTTGCGCCTGCGAGCCGTTGCCCGGGTCGGCCGCAGACGTTTTCGGGCGCGGCCATCCAGTTCTGCCTCAGCCTGAAGGTCCTGTTTGGTCTCGCTCTGCGGCAGATCGAGCCAGGGGGCGCCACTGGTTCGAGCCCACTGGCGAGGGGGGATGGTGGCGAGCCTGCTGAAGATGGCCGG
>CADCUU010000220.1 GCA_902805995.1 uncultured Rubellimicrobium sp. | reverse complement strand
GTACCGGGATCATGGCGAAGGACCAAGCCGCACAGACCGAGGCTCCCACCAGCGCTGGAGCGATTCCCAACGTTTCCCGCGATGAGCTTCTCGGCTTCTACCGCAACATGCTCCTGATCCGCCGCTTCGAGGAGAAGGCGGGCCAGCTCTACGGGATGGGCCTCATCGGGGGCTTCTGCCACCTCTACATCGGCCAAGAAGCCGTCGTCGTCGGCCTGGAGGCCGCGGCGGAGGAAGGCGACAAGCGCATCACCTCCTACCGCGACCACGGCCACATGCTGGCCTGCGGCATGGACGCCAAGGGCGTGATGGCGGAGCTCACGGGCCGCGAGGGGGGCTACTCCAAGGGCAAGGGCGGCTCCATGCACATGTTCAGCAAGGAGCGGCACTTCTACGGCGGCCACGGCATCGTCGCGGCGCAGGTGCCCATCGGCGCGGGCCTCGCCTTTGCGGACAGGTATCTGGGCAACGACCGCGTGACCTTCGCTTATTTCGGCGACGGCGCCGCCAACCAGGGCCAAGTCTACGAGAGCTACAACATGGCCCAGCTCTGGCAGCTTCCCGTGATCTTCGTGATCGAGAACAACCAGTACGCCATGGGCACGAGCGTGAAGCGCTCCACCATGTCCCGCACCTACTGGGAGCGTGGCGCCGCCTACGGCATCGCCGGCGAAGAGGTGGACGGCATGGACGTCCTCGCGGTCAAAGCCGCGGGCGAGCGGGCGGTCGCCCACTGCCGTTCCGGCGCGGGCCCCTACATCCTCGAGGTGAAGACCTACCGCTTCCGGGGCCACTCCATGTCCGACCCTGCGAAGTACCGGACCCGCGAGGAAGTCCAGAAGATGAAGGACGAGCGCGACCCGATCGAGCAGGTCCGTTCGATGCTCCTCACCGGGAACCACGCCACCGAGGACGACCTCAAGGCGATCGACCGGGAGATCAAGGACATCGTCAACGAATCCGCCGAGTTCTCCAAGGAAAGCCCCGAGCCCGCCCTGTCCGAGCTTTGGACCGACATCGTCGCCTGACCTAGCGACCAAGGATCAAGAATGGCCACCAACATCCTGATGCCCGCCCTGTCCCCCACCATGGAGGAAGGCACCCTTGCGCGCTGGCTCAAGAAGGAAGGCGACCCGGTCAAAGCCGGCGACATCCTAGCCGAGATCGAGACCGACAAGGCCACGATGGAGTTCGAAGCCGTCGACGAAGGCATGATGGGCAAGATCCTCATCCCCGAGGGGAGCGAGGCCGTGAAGGTGAACACGCCCATCGCCGTCCTTCTGGAGGAAGGCGAGGACGCCGGCGCGAGCCCGCAGGCCGCCGAGGGCGGCACCGAGCCTGCGCAGCCCGCCGCCGGCAGCATCGCCGTCCACGGCGACTCGCCCAGCATGGCCGAACGCCAGAAGGACGACGGCGCGGCGGCCTTCCAGACCCCCGCGCCCGCCCAGCCCAAGGCCCAGGTCACGCCCGACTTCCCGGAGGGCACAGCAACCAAAACCATGACCGTGCGCGAGGCGCTCCGCGAGGCCATGTCCGAGGAGATGCGCCGGGACGAGACCGTCTTCCTCATGGGCGAGGAGGTCGGCGAGTACCAAGGCGCCTACAAGATCAGCCAAGGCATGCTCGACGAGTTCGGCGCCAAGCGCGTCGTGGACACGCCCATCACCGAGCACGGCTTTGCCGGCATCGCGGTCGGCGCCGCCTTCGGTGGCCTCAAGCCCATCGTGGAGTTCATGACCTTCAACTTCGCCATGCAGGCGATGGACCACCTCATCAACTCGGCGGCCAAGACGCTCTACATGTCCGGCGGGCAGATGGGCTGCCCCATCGTGTTCCGCGGGCCCAACGGTGCCGCGGCCCGCGTGGGGGCCCAGCACTCCCAGGACTACGCCGCCTGGTTCATGCAGGTCCCCGGCCTCCGCGTGGTCATGCCCTACAGCGCCGCCGACGCGAAGGGCCTGATGAAGACCGCGATCCGCGACCCCAACCCCGTGATCTTCCTCGAGAACGAGATCCTCTACGGCCGCTCCTTCGAGGTGCCGGTCCTCGACGACTTCACGATCCCCTTCGGCAAGGCCAAGATCGAGCGCGCGGGGACGGACGTCACCATCGTCAGCTTCGGCATCGGCATGACCTACGCCCTCCAAGCCGCCGAGGAACTCGCCAAGCAGGGCATCGAGGCCGAGGTCATCAACCTGCGGTCGCTCCGCCCGATGGACCTCCCCACCGTGATCGAATCGGTCAAGAAGACCAACCGCTGCGTCACCGTGGAGGAAGGCTGGCCGCAGGGCTCCGTCGGCAGCTACATCGGCTCGCAGATCATGCAGCAGGCCTTCGACCACCTCGACGCGCCGGTGATCTCACTTACCGGCAAGGACGTGCCGATGCCCTACGCCGCCAACCTCGAAAAGCTCGCGCTCGTCACCGTGCCCGAGGTGATCGAGGCGGTGAAGCAGGTCACCTACCGGTGATGCGCCGGGTCCTGCCCGTGCTGCTGCTGGCCGCCGCGCCCGCCTGGGCCGACGTCCCCGTGATGGGCAGCGACGCGACCTGCGCGGCGCTCGCCCAGGACCTCGACCGGCCCGAGCTCCTGCCTCGCTGCCTGACGGATGAGGCCGCGGCCAAGGTCCGGCTGGAGGAGCACTGGGACGCGCTGCCCATGGACCTCGCCGGGGGCTGCACCTCCGCGGTGCTGGACCAGGGCCCCGGCTCCTACCAGATCCTCGCCATCTGCATCGAGGACGGCCTCCAGGCGGCCGCCCTCCCCTCGCCCTTCGCCCCAGAGGCCCAATGATGCCCACGCAGATCCTGATGCCCGCTTTGTCGCCCACCATGGAAGAGGGCACCCTCGCCCGCTGGCTCGTGAAGGAGGGTCAGGCCGTCAAGTCCGGCGACGTGATGGCCGAGATCGAGACCGACAAGGCCACGATGGAGTTCGAGGCCGTGGACGAAGGCGTCATCGGCAAGATCCTGATCCCCGAAGGCTCCGAAGGCGTGAAGGTCAACACCCCCATCGCCGTCCTGCTGGAGGAAGGCGAGGACGCCTCCGCCGCCGACACGCCCGCCTCCAAGGCCTCGGCCGATGCCGGGGCGAACCCGCCCCCGGGTGCGCCCGACCCTTCGGGGGCCATCGCCGACTACTCGCTCGGCCCCGTGCCGGAGCGGACGGGCAACGCGCCCGCCGGTCTCCTCGACGGCGCCGCCGCCAAGAACGAGGACGGCTCCTCGGCGGGTTCTCAGCCCGGCGGCTCCCCCGCCAGGCCCGCGCAGGCCGGCGCGAACGGTCGCGTCTTCGCCTCCCCCCTCGCCCGCCGCATCGCCGAAGCCAAGGGCCTGGACCTGAGCGCCGTGACCGGCACCGGCCCCAACGGCCGCATCGTCAAGGCCGACGTGGAGAAAGCGCAGCCCGGCCAGACCGCCGCGCCCGCCCCACAGGCCGCCGCGCAGCCCGCCCCCGCGCCCAAGGCCGCCCCGGCCGAGGCACCCAAGCCCGCCGCACCCGCCGCCCCCTCCGCGGACGCGATCCTGCGCATGTACGAGGGCCGCGAGATCGAGGAGGTCAAGCTCGACGGGATGCGCCGGACCATCGCCGCGCGACTGACCGAGGCCAAGCAGACCATTCCGCACTTCTACTTGCGCCGCGACATCCGGCTCGACGCGCTGATGGCCTTCCGCGCCCAGCTCAACGGCGCGCTGGAGGGGCGGAAGGTCAAGCTGTCGGTCAACGACTTCATCATCAAGGCCTGCGCGCTCGCTCTCCAGCAGGTCCCGAACGCCAACGCCATCTGGGCGGGCGACCGGATCGTGAAGCTCAAGCCCTCGGACGTGGCCGTCGCCGTCGCCATCGAGGGCGGGCTCTTCACCCCCGTCCTCAAGGATGCCCACCAGAAGTCGCTGTCGGCCCTGTCCAGCGAAATGAAGGACCTCGCCGCCCGGGCGCGCTCCAAGAAGCTCGCGCCGCATGAATACCAGGGCGGCAGCTTCGCGATCTCCAACCTCGGCATGTTCGGGATCGACAACTTCGACGCGGTCATCAACCCGCCGCACGGCGCGATCCTGGCCGTGGGCGCGGGCGTGAAAAAGCCGGTCGTCGGCGCCAACGACCAGATCGAGGTCGCGACGATCATGTCCGTGACCCTGTCGGTCGACCACCGCGTCATCGACGGCGCGCTCGGGGCCGAACTGCTTCAGGCGATCAAGGACAACCTCGAAAACCCGATGGGGATGCTCGCGTAGCGTCCCCGTCCAACGGGGCGCAGGACAGGATAACAAACCGGAGGAGGCCAGAGCCCATGTCCCGCCGAATCCTGCCCTTTGCCGCCCTGGCCCTCCTCACAGCCTGTGACTCGACGGTACCGGGCGACGCGCAACCCCTGCCGCAAGCCCCCACACCCGCCGAGGTCGCGGGCGCCGCCATCCCCCGCGTCAGGACGCGACCACCTACCTCTGCGCCGACGGCACGGTCGTCCGGGCCGAGTACCCGGAGGCGGGCGAGGACGGCGTCTTGGGCCGCGGCGGGCCAGGCCAGCATCAGGGCGAGCGCCGAGGTGGCGGACAGGAGCGTGAGCTGTTTCAGCATGGAACGAAGCCTTGATCGGGCGGCC
>CADCUU010000219.1 GCA_902805995.1 uncultured Rubellimicrobium sp. | reverse complement strand
GACGCGGTCTGGAGCTTCTCCTCCCAGCCGCTCGCCGCGGTGATCGAGGCCAAATCCGCGGGCAACCTCAAGCGGACTTGGGTGGAGACTCGGGCGCGGGACTGGACCGCCGCCGCCGACCGCGCCTTCATCGAGGCAGCGACCGAGGTGAAAACAGTGTGGATTCCCTACGGAGAGGGCTGAGGAGCGCCCAGAAGGACGTCCGGGGGACACTCCTCAGCGCCGAACGCCCGGCCCCACAGGGCCGGGCTAGGGCGCCCATGAAGGATTGCCCTGAAGAGAGCAGCCGGGCTTGGCCCGCCCCTTACCGCCCGAACCAGCCGCGCCCCGCGCGCTCCGGCTGCCAGGACGCCGCCATCGGGTCCGCGCGGCGGCGCTGCCAACGGCGGATCCGCGCGGCGACGGCCCAGACCAGCGCGATGATCAGTGACAGGATCACGATGTTGAACCAGGGAATGATCCGGACATCCCGGCCCTCGGCCACCGACATGGAGATCGCGTTGGGGAACATCGACATATAGGGCACGCGCCAGCCGTAGTAGCGCACAACCATCCAGGTCGGCGCGGCGTTGGTGGAGACGGCGTCCTGCGCCTCGGCCTGCACGTCGGCGCTGTTGAACTTGAAGTAGAGCGGGAAGCCGAAGCCCGTATCCTCGTTGCGGAAGACGAGCACGTCGCCGTCCCGCTTGACCGTGTTGATGAAGAACACGTCCGTCACGACCTGCCCCTGGGCGTTGGTCGCATTGCCTTCGCTGAAGGACCGGAAGCCGCGCACCTCGTCGGGCGACACGATGCGGTTCTCGGTGGAGGTGACGTAGACCACCGCATGCCTCGGCAGGACGTAGTGGAGGAATCCCCCCACCACCACCGCCACAAGGAGCAGGGCTACCCATTTCACGACTCGCATCGTCTCAATCCCTTCAGGTTTCGTTGACGAGATAGAGCACGAGGATCAGCCCCGCCATGGGGAGCACGACCGTGAGCCACAGGAGCCGCTTGCGCAGGGAGCGGTCGTAGTCGTCCATGCCGGTCTGGACGAAGATCTCCCGCGTCACGAGCCGGTCCCCCGCCTCCCACTCCTGCCCGAGCCGCCGCCTTTCGCGCAGCCGCAGCCAAAGGCGCAGGACGAGGTGCAGCGCCACCAGCAGGACGAAGAAGATCAGGACGACCCGGATGAAGCCCATCTCAGCGGCGCCTCAGCGCGCCCCAGGGGCCGACGCGGTCCACGAGGTCCGGCCCACGGTCGCGCGCGGGGGTCACGGCGTCGCCGCGGCGGCCCCAGGGTCCGGCCACGGGCTCCTCCATGCTGTCCTCGGGGCCGAACAGCGCCTCACGCGTGCCGGCCTTGTCCACCATGTATTCGCGGGCGAGAAGGTCGGCCACGACGGCGCGCTTCCCCTCGGGCCAGGTCCGATACACCTGGTAGAACAGCTCCTTGTGGCAGATGAAGAGCTGCCGGACATCGAGGGGCGCCAGTTCCGCTAGGAGCATGTTGACGAGGTCGGCGTCCTCCCCAGGGGTCGCGCGCAGCGTGTAGAAGTAGGCCGGGTGGTCGGAGGTGATGCGCGGCCAGCGCGCCCCGTCCTCGGCCCAGGCCACGAGTTGCGCGAGCCCTTCCCATTCCGGCGGCAGCCGCCCGGCCATGCGCCGAGCCAGCGCCTGGAGGTCGCGCCTAGTGGCTCCCTCAGGCAGGCGTGCGTCGGCGCCCGCGACTTCGGCGGTGATGAAATCCATCTTCTGGCGCAGGATCGCGGCGACCTGCGGGCCCTTGGCGGTGACGATGGGCTCGGCCAGCTGGTTCGCGGACAGGAACCGCGCGATGCCGGTGTGGTCCTTGAGGTCCAGCACCTCGGCGATAGGCAGGGGCCCGATCTCGTCCTTGGGGCGGACGGTGATCGCGGCCGGGTGCGCGACCCCGCGGAAGATGTAGAGACCCCCGAAATGCGACGTCCAGAAATCCTCCTGCTCGAAGCTCATGGCCCGGAGCTGGACGGGATTGCGCGCGAGGTCGCCGGTCTTGCCCGCAAGCTCGATCATCTCCGCGATGAGCTTGTCGTCCCACCAGCCGTCGCGTTCCGTCTTGAAGCGGTCGATCAGGGTCGTCAGCCGCTCCGCCGTGGCCACCGTTCCTTCCGTCGTGTCGGCCTCCACCGTCACCTTGCGGATCTCGAAGAGCCGGGCGGGCTCGTCCGCCCCGTAGACCGAGTTGATGAGCTCCCCCGCCACGGCGTCGCGGGCGGTCAGGGCAAAGAGCTGCGCCTCGTTCCCGTCGATGAACTTGCGCAGGATGGTGCGCGAGGTGGAGAACTGCGCGTTGAGGAGCGGCGCGTGCCTCTGGTCGTTGGACAAGAGGATGAACTGCCGGTTGAAGCCGGGATGGTTCAGGTAATGCTCGTCCCCCAAATCGTCCCCGATCTCGGGCGAGAAGCCGGAGATGTCGATGTGGAAGTCGGGAAGGCTCGTCTCCTTGCCCGTGAGGTGCTTCAGCGCGCGCTTGTACCGCTCCACCAGGACGGGGCTGTCCACGGGGACGAGGTTGCCGAACATCAGGCCCTTTTCGATGAGGCGTTTCACCACGTCTCCTTTACCCAGCGCTTTGGCAGGCCCGCGACCGACAGGATCATGATCGGCGCCCAGACGAGCGCCGAGCCGAGGCCCAGCCGCAGGAAATGCGGCCAGCCGCCCATGACGCCCACATCGAGGAGCACCGCCATCGGCACCCCCTGCCCCAGATAGAGCAACACGAAGAGCGCGGTGGCGAGCCCCGTCAGCAGGATCGTGGCCGCAAAGGCGAGGCCAAGGAGCGGCCAGACCCCTTCGGGCCAGACCCGTCCCAGAAGACGCGGCACCAGCCAGCCCAGCACCCCCAGCAGCAGCGCGGGGAGGACGAGCCCGCCGGAGAGGGCCTGCATCACGCAGCCCCCCCTTGGCCCAGGTAGCGCCTGCGGGCTTCCTCGGACCGGCGCAGGTCGCGGACCATGGCTTCGACCGCGGCCTCGTCGGACTTGTCGGCGTAGCGGAATTCGCTGTCGGCGTAGCGGTTGATCTCCTGCAGGACCATCTCGACGGTGATGGGGCGGCGCAGGTCCCGGATCATGGCGGATTTGGTGTCGTAGTCGCGGCGCAGGAACAGGTCGGGGTTCGCCATCCACTCGTCGGGAAGCTCCACGTCCATGGCGCGGACCTTGATCGCGTCGGTGATGTTCTTGACCGCACGGCCCGTGAAGCGGGGGTCCACCTCCTGGATCGCCTTGAGGTAGGTGCCGATCTTCGCGAGCGTGTCGAGTGGCCCCTCCTGTTCCATCCTCTCCCAGACCCGCAGCAGGCCTTCCTCCCTGGGACGGGAATGCGCGGCATAGCTTTCGGCGACCGCGCGGCTCAGCGCCTGGGCCGCGTAGAGGTCGTGGTCACCCACGGGGATCTGGTGGTTCTTGCCGAGAAGCAGCGCCAGGATGTCGATGTAGTCCGCCCGGCTTTGCGGCCCGTCCACGAGGAACCGCGCCCCGGCCCGCTGCCGCAGCGCGTCGTCGACGTTCTCCGGGTAGTTGGAGAACATGCCAAAGGTGCAGTTGCCCCGCACCACGGTGTTCGCGCCCGCGAAGCTTTCCATCAGGACGGCGGTGATCTCCAGCTGCCCCGCCGAGGACTGCCGGTCCCCACGCTTTCCCGCGAGCGTGTCGATGTCGTCGATGGTGCCGAAGCCGATCACGGTGGGGTCGGTGATCTCGTTGATGAAGGCCTTGGCGTTCTGGCCGGACTTGCCCTGGTAGCTGTCGATGTTGTCGGTGGAGAGGTTCCGGTAGCGGAAGGGGTAGCCCGCGACCTCACAGTAGCCGTGGACGAGGCCCGCCATCATCTGGATCAGCGTCGTCTTGCCCGTCCCCGGCGCGCCGTCGCCCATGAAGGTGAAGATGAAGCCGCCGAGTTCGGCGAAGGGGTTCAGCCGCCGTTCGAAATCGTAGGCCATGAGCATCTTGGCGAGCTTCATGGCCTGGTGCTTGGCGATGTGGTTGCCGACGACCTCCTCGGGCTTCTTGAAGGCCATCGACAGCGCGGGCCCACGCCCCTTCCGCCACGGGGAGAAGCCCTGGACCGTCAGGTCGTCCGCCGCCACGCGCCAAGAGGCCCCCGTAAACGCCCCGAGGCCCGGCGCGCTGGCCGCCCGCGCCGCCACGCGCGCCATCAGCGCCTCGGCAAAGGCCAGCGCCGTGCCGACGAGGCGCTCCTCCGAGGTGGCGAGGTTCGCGAGGTCCTGGTCCAGCTCCCACAGCGCGCCTTGCAGCGCGAGGGGAGCGTTCTCGGTCAGGATCTCCTCCAGCGACCCGATCTCCACCGCCTCTCCGCCCGCATGGGGCGCCAGGAGCACGCCCAGCGCCGCGCCGAAGACCTGAAGCGTCACCAGCGCCTCGGCGGTGCTCAGCTCCGCGAAGTCGGCCCGGCGGTCGGGGGACAGCGACCCCGCCGCGTTGGCGCGCTTGAGGTCCGCGAGGCCGGTGCGCTCGGCCACCTGCTCGGCGAGCGCCATGGCGATGGCGAGGCTGCGACGGAGCGCCTGCGACACGGTCGCCTGAAGCGGCGAGGGCAGCCCCTCCTCCCCCGCAACGGCCTCGATCCGCGCGAGGAGATGGACCGCTCCTGTCGCCGTCGTCCGCTGCGCCAC
>CADCUU010000218.1 GCA_902805995.1 uncultured Rubellimicrobium sp. | reverse complement strand
TCTGGAGCCGCACCGACTTGCCGGCCGAGGCCGACAGCGTTTCCGACAGCCGCGCGAGCTGCTCGGGCGTCAGGGGCTGGGCCGAGGTGACCTCGGCCGACACTTCGCCCCGAGCGCCCGAGATGCGGTCGCGCAGGACGGCCAGGAGATGCGGGAGCACGAACAGCCGGCGCTTCTGCGCCATCAGGCCCAGCACGTTTTGGAAGACCGGCGACAGACCCATGCGCTGCCCGATGGCGGCCAGCGCCGCGCCCTGCTCCTCGCGCGAGTAGACGGGGGAGGAGATCAGGTCCCGAAGGTCCGCGCTTTCGGCCAGGGCCTGTTCAAGATTCGCAAGGTCGGCCTCGACGGCCGGGATCATGTTCTCCTCGCGGGCGAGGTCGAAGACGGCCTGGGCGTAGCGCCCCGCGATGCCGGTCGAGATCGAAGCTGGTTCGGACACGTCCACCCTTCCGTTGTCGCTGCCCCCTCGCACGCCTCGCCATGTCCCTATGGCAAAGCCTCCGTCCGGGATAGGCCCCCGGCGGAGGGGATCGTTCGCGGGCGCATCTAGCAGAGGGTTCCCGTCGTCGCAACGGCCCGCCGCGCGTTTTCGCGGCGCTGCGACGCGCTGTCAGGGGTTCGGGCGGCCCACGACAGCGGGAGGACCATCATCGGGTAGCGTGGCGCGCCCATCGGCAAGCGGAACCCGCTGCGCCGCGAGGCCGGACGGCACCGCTCCCCGCGCCGCGGGCACCGGGAAGGCATCGAGCACCGCCCGACGCCGTTCCGCCGCAGCGACCCCGCGCACAGGAGTCGCGACCTGCTTGGCGGCCTCCACGATCAGCACGCCACCTGCGGCCAGAACCGGGAGGTGCCGCCCGGCCTGCTCCATCATGCCGCCCACGCGACGCCAGAGCTTACGGGTCGAGGGCGGCTGATAGAGCGTGGAATGCCCCCTCTCGATGATGAAGCGGTGTCGCCGCAGCACGGTTTCCAGCTGACCCATCGAATAGGGCCGCCCGAACCCGAACGGGGTCGCATCGCTCCGCGACCAGAGCCCCGCCCGGTTCGGCACCACGAAGACCGCGCGCCCCCCGGGCCCCAGCACCCGCCAGCACTCCTCCAGCAGGGCCGAGGGCTGATCGCTCGTCTCCAGCCCGTGCATCACCACGAGCTTGTCCACGAATCCCGTGGAGATCGGCCAAAGCGTCTCCTCGCAGAGCAGCGCCACGTTGGGCTGCCCCGCGGGCCAGGGCATCACGCCCTGCGGCCCGGGCATGAGGCCGATCACCCGCCGCGCCGAGGACAGGTAGGGCCGCAGCAGGGGCACCGCGAATCCGTAGCCCGCCACCGCCTGCCCCTTGGCCTCGGGCCACAGGCCCAGCAGCTCGTCGCGGATGACTCGTTGCGCCGCGCGGCCCAGCGCGCTGCGGTAGTAGAAGTCGCGCAACTCCGTGACGTCGAGATGCATGGGCCCCGTGCATTGCGTCCCTGTCCCCCGAAGGGCAGGATCACGCGAACCCTAAGCCATAAGAAGGCGGCCGCGCCATGCCCCTCGAACGCCCCCTCACCCTCGTGACCGTTCCGTGCCTGCAGGACAACTACGCCTTTCTCCTCCACGACGAATCCAGCGGAGAGACCGCCCTCGTGGACGCGCCGGAGGCGGCACCCATCCAGGCCGAACTCGACCGGCGGGGCTGGAGCCTCGGTACGATCCTCATCACGCATCACCATGACGACCACGTCCAGGCCGTCGCCGCCCTGCGAGGCGGCGCGCGCGTGATCGGGGCCGCGGCCGACGCGCACCGCCTGCCTCCTCTCGACCAGGCCGTCCGCCCCGGCGAGACGATCACCGTCTGCGGCGAGCCCGTCGAGATCCTCGACGCCCCGGGCCACACGGTCGGCCACATCGCCTTCCATTTCCCGCGCTCGGCGCTCCTCTTCTCGGCCGACAGCCTGATGGCGCTGGGCTGCGGCCGGCTCTTCGAAGGCACGGCCGCGCAGATGTGGGGCACGATGCAGCGCTTCCGCGCCCTGCCCCCCAACACTACCGTCTGCTCGGGCCACGAATACACGATGGGCAACGCCCGCTTTGCCCTGTCCATCGACCCCGGCAACCAGGCGCTCCAGACGCGGGCCGAACAGCTCCGCCAGGCGCGCGAGCGGGGCGAGCCTACCGTCCCGTCGAAGCTCTCCGACGAGATCGCGACCAACCCCTTCTTGCGCGCGGACGACCCCGTTCTTAAATCCGCAATGGGAATGCCGGACGCCCCGGATGCAGAGGTGTTCGGCGCCATCCGCTCTGCCAAGGACAACTTTAGATAACGCCCAAGGAACGGGCGCTTTCCGGGCCGCGTTGCGGTGGTGGATGGCGTCCAAAGCCCGCTCCGGGGCGCGGCCTCACCACCCATGGGATCGTGATCGGTCTGTTCCAAGAATCCGCTTGAAGCGGGGACATAAACACCGATCTTTAATCCCAAGAGCCCAAGCTGGGACGGGGGCTTGTCGCCCGCCCCGGCACCGACAGAGGAGCACGCCAAGTGCCGTCTTTCTCGACCACCCTCGAGCAGTCCATCCACGCGGCGCTCGCGATCGCGAACAGCAAGCGCCACGAACTTGCCACCCTCGAACACCTGCTCCTCGCCCTCATCGACGAGCCCGATGCGGCGCGCGTCATGCGCGCCTGCTCGGTCGACCTCAAGGAGTTGAGGAAGAACCTCGAAGACTTCATCGACGATGACCTGTCCACCCTCGTCACCGACGTGGAGGGGAGCGAGGCCGTGCCCACCGCCGCCTTCCAGCGGGTGATCCAGCGCGCCGCTATCCACGTCCAGTCCTCGGGCCGGACGGAGGTGACGGGCGCCAACGTCCTCGTCGCGATCTTCGCGGAGCGCGAATCGAACGCCGCCTACTTCCTGCAGGAGCAGGACATGACGCGCTACGATGCGGTGAACTTCATCGCGCATGGCGTAGCCAAGGACCCCGCCTTCGGCGAGAGCCGCCCGATCAAGGGCGCCGAGGCCTCCTCGTCCAAGAACGAGGAGAACGACAAGCACGACTCCTCGGACGACAAGGAGAGCGCCCTGTCCAAGTACTGCGTCGATCTCAACCAGAAGTCCCGCAAGGGCGACGTCGATCCCCTCATCGGCCGCGAGGAGGAGGTGGAGCGCTGCATCCAGGTCCTCTGCCGCCGCCGCAAGAACAACCCGCTCCTCGTCGGCGATCCCGGCGTGGGCAAGACCGCCATCGCCGAAGGGCTCGCCTGGAAGATCGTCCAGGGCGAGGTTCCCGACGTGCTCGCCGGAGCGACCATCTTCTCGCTCGACATGGGCGCGCTCCTCGCGGGGACCCGCTACCGCGGCGACTTCGAGGAACGGCTGAAGTCCGTGGTGACCGAGCTTGAGGCTCACCCCGACGCCGTGCTCTTCATCGACGAGATCCACACGGTGATCGGCGCGGGCGCAACCTCGGGCGGCGCGATGGACGCCTCGAACCTCCTGAAGCCCGCGCTTCAGGGCGGCAAGCTGCGCTGCATGGGCTCCACCACCTACAAGGAGTTCCGCCAGCACTTCGAGAAGGACCGTGCCTTGGCCCGGCGCTTCCAGAAGATCGACGTGAACGAGCCCACGGTCGAGGACACCGTGAAGATTCTCAAGGGCCTCAAGCCCCACTTCGAGGAGCATCACGGCATCAAGTACACCGGCGACGCGATCCGCACCGCCGTCGAACTCGCGGCCCGCTACATTAACGACCGCAAGCTCCCCGACAAGGCGATCGACGTGATCGACGAAGCGGGCGCAGCGCAGCACCTGCTGCCCGACTCGCGCCGCAAGAAGACCATTGGCGTCAAGGAGATCGAGGCCGTCGTGGCCAAGATCGCCCGGATCCCGCCCAAGAACGTGTCCAAGGACGACGCGGAGGTCCTCAAGGATCTCGACGCCTCGCTCAAGCGCGTGGTCTTCGGACAGGATGACGCCATCGTGGCCCTCGCCTCGGCGATCAAGCTTGCCCGCGCCGGCTTGCGGGAGCCGGAGAAGCCCATCGGCAACTACCTCTTCGCCGGCCCCACGGGCGTCGGCAAGACGGAGGTGGCCAAGCAGCTCGCCAGCACGCTGGGGGTGGAACTGCTGCGCTTCGACATGTCGGAATACATGGAGAAGCACGCGGTCTCCCGCCTCATCGGCGCGCCTCCGGGCTATGTCGGCTTCGACCAGGGCGGCCAGCTCACGGACGGCGTGGACCAGCACCCGCATTGCGTCCTCCTCCTCGACGAGATCGAGAAGGCGCACCCGGATGTGTACAACATCCTCCTGCAGGTGATGGATCACGGACGGCTCACCGACCATAACGGCCGGGCGGTGGACTTCCGCAACGTGATCCTGATCATGACGTCGAACGCGGGCGCCGCGGACATGGCCCGGGCCCCGATGGGCTTTGGCCGCGACCGTCGCGAAGGCGAGGACACCGCCGCCATCGAGCGGATGTTCACGCCCGAGTTCCGCAACCGCCTCGACGCCGTGATCTCCTTCGCGCCGCTCAGCAAGGACGTCATCCATCAGGTGGTGGAGAAGTTCGTGCTCCAGCTCGAGGCGCAGCTGATGGACCGCGGCGTCCATATCGAGCTGTCGGCCGAGGCGGCGGCCTGGCTCGGAGAGAAGGGCTACGACGACCGCATGGGCGCGCGTCCCCTGGGCCGCGTGATCCAGGAGAACCTCAAGAAGCCGCTGGCCGAGGAGCTTCTCTTCGGCAAGCTCCAGAAGGGCGGCGTGGTTCGCG
>CADCUU010000217.1 GCA_902805995.1 uncultured Rubellimicrobium sp. | reverse complement strand
TGCCGACATGGGCATGATTCGGGTCTGGGCTGACGACTACTCCCGGTCGGGAATGACGAGGATGTCTTGCAGAACTGCTACATTCCGCGGTCCAGCGCAGTTGTTGCGGGACAGCACGATGCGCCAGCTGCGACGGCTGGCGCAGCCGAGTCCAGGGCAGGCTGAACGATCTGCCGAACCTGCGGCAAAGGTGTCCGACTGCATCGATATGACCCGCAAGGCACGGCATCCCGACCATCGTTCAGGCGGGGTGCCGCAAGGTCCTCAGGATATGGCCCGGGACGGGACCGGGCGGGTCAGCCCGTGACGATGGGGACGCAGGCGTTAGCCTGCGAGTCCCAAGTGGACCCTTCGGCGCAGGACATGGCCTGCCGATCGGAATGGCCGGAGCATTGAGCCCAGGCGGACAGGGGAGTGGTGAGGAGGACGAGGGAAAGAACGACGCGCTTCATGGACAAACTCCGTGGATGGGTCGTGCCGCGAAGGGTAGGGCGCGCTTGCCCCTAAGGCAAACCTCCATGCCGCCGCTCACCGTTGCGTGAAATGCACGCCCATCCGGCCGAACTCGACCGCGAGGGAGGGGGGCAGGGGTACGCCAGAAGCGGTGGCGTCGTGAAGCTCGGACATCCGGGCCTCGAGGGCGGCGTGCTCCTCGGCGGTGAAGGGCCGGTCGGCGCGGGCGAGGCCCCCGATGGACCGGCTGCCCCCACGATGAAGGCTGACCGTGAGGCCATGCCGCAGCCCATGCGCGGCGGCGCGGGCAAAGAGCCCGGTGTCATCGTCGGCGGCGAGTTCGGACCACGCGATGGTTCCCTGGTGGTTTGAGCCCCAGCGGATCGTCGGGTCGCGCATCAGGAAGCCGTTCTGGGCATACTCCTCGAGCCAGGCGGCCGGATAGGTCTCGAACATATAGATCGCCGAGGTGAAGCGCAGATGCATGGCGATCGCGAAGCCTGCCGGAGCCAGAGCCTGGATCTGCCCGATCAGATTCGGAATGGGGGACGGCTCTGTCATTAGCGAAGTGTAGCGGATTTCCGTCGATAATACCAACTCGCTGCGGCATATTCTTTTGGGCAGGAAGGTTTGTTGCCATCCGGCGGACAGCGGGGCGGGTGGATCGGCGGACAGCGGCCTCCCAGTCACCGATCCGCCAAACTGTTGGGCCCGCCGCCAGTCCATGCCGGCCCCGCGCGCCACCGCGCCCACCCAGGGCGCGGCAGGGCCGGGCAGCTCCGAACCCCCGGAGCCGCCCGCCGACGCGCCGCCTCAGCCGTCGCCGAAGACGCGGGCGAAAATCGTGTCCACGTGCTTGAGATGGTAGCCGAGATCGAACTTCTCCTCGATCTCCTCAGGCGGGAGCGCGGCCGTCACCTCCGGGTCGGCCAGAAGCTCGGTCTTGAAGTCGGCGCCCTGCTCCCAGACCTTCATCGCGTTCCGTTGCACAAGCCGGTAGGCGTCCTCCCGACTCACGCCCGCCTGGGTGAGCGCGAGGAGCACCCGCTGGCTCATCACGAGGCCGCGGAAGCGGTCCATGTTGGCCTGCATGCGCTCTGGGTAGACCACCAGCCGCTCCACCACGCCCGCGAGCCGATGCAGCGCGAAATCGAGCGTCACCGTCGCGTCCGGCCCGATGGCGCGCTCCACGGACGAATGGCTGATGTCCCGCTCGTGCCAGAGGGCCACGTTCTCCAGCGCCGGCGTCACCGCCGACCGTACAAGGCGCGCGAGGCCTGTGAGGTTCTCCGTCAGCACGGGGTTGCGTTTGTGCGGCATCGCCGAGGAGCCCTTCTGGCCGGGGGAGAAGTACTCCTCGGCTTCCAGCACCTCGGTCCGCTGCATGTGCCGGATCTCGGTCGCGACGTTCTCGATGCCCGACGCGATCACGCCCAGGGTGGCGAAGAACATCGCGTGGCGGTCGCGGGGGATGACCTGCGTGCTGATGGGTTCGGGCTTGAGGCCCAACATGCGGCAGACGTGCTCCTCGACCGCCGGGTCGATGTTGGCGAAGGTGCCGACGGCGCCCGAGATGGCCCCGGTCGCGATCTCCTCCCGCGCGCGGGCGAGGCGGTCGCGGTTGCGGTCCATCTCGGCGTAGAAGCGCGCGAAGGTCAGGCCCATGGTCGTGGGCTCAGCATGGATGCCGTGCGACCGGCCGATCCGGGGGGTGAGCTTGTGCTCCTGGGCGCGGGCGCGCAGGGCCTCGCAAACGCGGTCGAGCCCCTTCATCAGGAGGTCCGCTGCCCGGGCGAGCTGCACCGCGAGGCAGGTGTCAAGCACGTCCGACGAGGTCATCCCCTGGTGGACGAACCGCGCCTCGTCCGCCCCCACGATCTCGCCCAGATGGGTCAGGAAGGCGATGACGTCGTGCTTGGTCACGGCCTCGATCTCGTCGATGCGGGCCACGTCGAAACTCGCGTCCTTCGCGCGCCAGACGGCCTCGGCATTCGCGCGGGGGATCACCCCCAGCTCGGCCATCGCGTCGCAGGCATGGGCCTCGATCTCGAACCAGATGCGGAAGCGGGTCTCGGGCGACCAGATGGCGACCATTTCGGGGCGGGAATAGCGGGGGATCATGGGGGTCTCCTTGCGTCATGGCCCTGTAGGGCGGGCATCGGCGCGCCACAACACCGATTGTTGCCGAAGGTGGACGCGGCGGTGTAGAGGCGGCTCCATGCTCCCCCTCCTCGGCTTCCAGGGCGATTGGCGGATCCAGCGCAGGATCGACGACCGCCTGTCCGGCCGCCCCGGCCGGTTCGAGGGAGTGGCCCGGCTCACGCCCGAGGGGGACGGCCTCCGCTACCGCGAGGAAGGGCGGCTCCGGCTGGGGGACAGCCCGGCCTTTCCGGCGCATCGCGAGTACCTTTGGCTGCCCGGCGACAATGGGATCGAGGTTCGCTTCGAGGATGGCCGCCCCTTCCACGCCTTCCGGCCGGAGGGGCGGGCGCCCGGCACCGACCACCCCTGCGGGCGCGACCTCTACCGCGTGACCTACGATTTCACGGGCTGGCCCCTCTGGTCGTCGGAGTGGACCGTGACCGGCCCCGCCAAGGACTACGTCATGACGAGCGTCCATGAACGCCCTTGAACGCTTGCGCGCGACCCCCGGTTGCGCGAAAACCACCCGGATAGGACAAAGGGAGGCGCCGGAATGGCCCAAGGGATGACGCAAGCCTGGCCCGTGCTGGCCGAGGTCGGCAGCCAGAGCGATGGCGCGGCGCGCCTGGCACGGCAGGCCATGTTCGTGGCGCTGGGCGTGGCGGCGCTGGCGGTGTCGGCCAAGGTGCAGGTGCCGATGTGGCCCTCGCCCGTCCCGGTCACGCTGGGCACCTTCGCCGTGCTGTCCATCGGCGCGGCCTACGGGGCCCGCCTCGGCCTCGTGACAATCGGGGCCTACCTGCTTCTGGGCGCGTTGGGCGCTGACGTCTTCGCCGGCTCCTCGGCCGAGAAGAACGGCCTTGTCTACATGATGGGCACCACCGGGGGCTACCTCGTGGGCTACGCGCTGGCGACCGCCCTCCTGGGCACGCTGGCCCGGCGCGGCTGGGACCGGAACGTGGGCTGGATGGCGCTGGCCATGCTGCTCGGCAACGTGGTGCTTTATGTCCCGGGCGTGGCCTGGCTGCATGTCCTGGTCGTGAACGGCCTGTTCCAGCCCGACACCTA
Source organism: uncultured Rubellimicrobium sp. (assembly GCA_902805995.1). Lineage (GTDB taxonomy): Bacteria > Pseudomonadota > Alphaproteobacteria > Rhodobacterales > Rhodobacteraceae > Rubellimicrobium. The sequence continues at coordinate 1,115 of CADCUU010000217.1, read as the reverse complement.
TGCGACGGCCTGGGACCAGACGCTCGTCTGGGGCCTGACCCCGTATCTGGTCGGCGACGCGATGAAGCTCGCTCTGGCGGCGCTGCTCCTGCCCGCGCTCTGGAAGCTGGTCGCCGCCGCGCGCCTCTGACGCGTGAACCTTGGGCGGGCCAGTCCCGCCACGTGACGGCCGGGCCATGCGCCCGGCCGTTTCAGTTTGCGGGAGGGCGATGTGGGGTCTAGGTCGTGCCTCCGGTGGTCAGGCTAGAGTCAGGACTTTCTGGCGCAGTCCAAAGTAGATTGATGGCCGCGAGAGCGATTGCCGAGAGAAAGAGGTCGCGTCAGCGCGCGCAACTCGGGGCGATGCCGCGCCACCTGCTCGGCGTTCGGGCGGCTCCGCCTTGGTTAGGGCCAAGCCATGTGCTCAACCGTTCCCGTGGATGGGGCCTGGCCAAGGGCGCGGATGCGCCGTCCAGTGGTCCGGGCAGGCTGCGGGGTGTTCAGGCGAACGCACCTCACCGGTGCCCGCAGGCTAAAGGCTGGGCCGCACCTGTCGGACGCGCTCCGGGAAGTGCCGTTCCGCCATTATGTTGCATTGGGGCAGCAGATCACCCCGCAGGCCGCGCGGCGCCGGAGTGCTCGGAAGCGGTGAAGAGGTCGGGTCAGGTCGGGAGGGGCAAACCCCTCAGATGCTCCCCCAGAGCATGCTGGTCAGAATGCTTCCGCTGCCGAGCTTATGGACGACCCCGATCCCCAGGCCGGAGATCGCCAGCGCCCGCGCGCTGGTGTTGAGGTTCGCGCCCCGCGACAGGCTGTAGACCATCATCGCCGCGCCGACAGGCAGGGCGACCACCATCAGGGTCGCGTCGATCAGGTGGGCGGCAAGGCGCATCGGCGCCGAGGAGGTCCGGCCGGAGCCGCTCGTCCCTTCGAGGAGAGCGAGATCCCTGAGGTCGAGAGCGGGCCGCGAGCCCTCGACGGCGGCGACCGCGAAGGGGCGGCCCGTTCGGCGGGCCACGATCGTGGCGTCGAGCCGCGCCATCATCCGGGGCAGGTCGTCAGGCTCCACAAAGTGGCGGGGCAGGGACCGGCGCGCCCGCGCGCGCTCCGACCGGCAGGCCTCCTGCGCTGCGCGT
>CADCUU010000216.1 GCA_902805995.1 uncultured Rubellimicrobium sp. | reverse complement strand
TCTGAACGGGCAGGATGCGCCGGCACCCCATCTCGGCAGCCTTCTCGACGATGAAGTCGGTGCGCGCCTTCTTGATGGGTGCGAACAGGAGCCACAGGTCCGGCGGCATCGCCTGCGGCCGGGTCTGGGCCACGGCACGCAACGTCCCGCCCCGCTTGCCGGCCTCGGCGACCTCCGCCTCCCACTCCCCGTCCTGCCCGTTGAAGACGCGGAGGCGCGCGCCGGGCCCGAGCCGCATGACCCCGAACAGGTAATGCGCCTGCTCCTGCGAGAGCGGGATGGCCTGCCCTTCGGCGAGCGGATGGTCTAGATGGAGGCGAACGACGGATGGCATGGGACCCGGAGCTTATGAGCGGGACGCTTGAGACGCCAGAGGCCGGATCGGTCCCGGACGCAGCGCCATCGAACTGGGTGGACCGCTACGCGCCCGCCGCCTGGCGGCCCTATCTGCGGCTGTCCCGGGCGGACCGGCCCATCGGGACGTGGCTTTTGCTGCTGCCCTGCTGGTGGGGGCTCGCGCTCGCGCTGGTGGCGACGGGACGCGCGCCTTCGCTTCATGACCTCTGGATCGCGCTGGCCTGCGGCTTGGGCTCGGTGCTCATGCGTGGGGCGGGCTGCACCTGGAACGACATCGCGGACCGCCGCATCGACGCGCAGGTGGAGCGGACGCGCGCGCGGCCCCTCCCGTCGGGGCAGGTCTCGGTCCGTGGGGCGCTGGTCTGGATGGCGGCGCAGGCGGGCGTGTCCCTCCTGATCCTTCTGACGCTGCCCTGGGTGGCGGTCTGGCTCGGGTTCCTGAGCCTCGTGCCCGTGGCGCTCTACCCCTTCGCCAAGCGGGTGACGTGGTGGCCCCAGGCGGTGCTGGGCCTCGCCTTCAACTGGGGCGCCCTGCTGGCCTATGCGGCGCATGCGGGCGCGGTGGAGGCGCCGGCCGTCGCGCTCTGGCTCGGCGGCGTGGCCTGGACGCTGTTCTACGACACGATCTACGCCCATCAGGACGCCGACGACGACGCGATGATCGGCGTGAAGTCCACCGCCCGCCTGTTCGGCGACAGCACGCCGCGCTGGCTGCGTCGCTTTCTGGTGGCCACGGTCGCACTGATCGGGTTCGCCGCGATCCTTGCGGGGGTCCGCGGCTCGCCCCTGGCTCTCGCACTTGCGCTCGGCGCGCCCTGGGCCATGGGCTGGCACCTCACCGGGCAACTTGCGCGCTTCAATCCGGAGGACGGGCCCGGCCTCCTGCGGCTGTTCCGGTCGAACCGCGATGCGGGGCTCCTCGCCACCCTCTTCCTCGCGTTGGCCGCCCTCGCCTGACGGGCGCAACTTTCCGCCAGAGGACAGCCCAGCCGATTGCCGCGCCCGCGCGCCGGCCTTAGACAGCGCGGGTTGCACATCCGCAACGGTCGCCGATAAATCGCCTCATGCCCTCGCATCCTTCCCTGCTCGCTGGCGCGGCCTTCCTTGTCGCGGGGGGGCTGTCCGCCGTCGCCGCCCAGACCATCGTCCGCACCCTGGAGGAGCGGTCGGTCGAGGCGGTCGCGACCGAACTTCGAGCCGAGGGCTACGATTGGGCCTCGGTCCTGGGGGACGGATTGCAGGTCGTCCTGGAAGGCGAGGCCCCGTCCGAGGTCGCGCGGTTCGAGGCGATCTCGGCCGCCGCAGGCGTGGTGGACGGGGCGCGGGTCATCGACAACCTGCGCGTGGCCGAGGCGGAGGCGATGGCGCCCCCGGATTTCGCCATCGAGATCCTGCGCAACGACGCGGGCGTGTCGCTCATCGGCCTCGTCCCCGCCGCCACCGCGCGCGAGGACCTGACGGACGACTTCGCCGAGGCCGCGCCGGGGCAGGAGATCGCGGATCTCCTCCAGACCGCCGACTATCCGGTGCCGGAGGGGTGGGAGCCCGCGCTCGACTACGCGCTCGACGCGCTGGAGCTTCTGCCCCGGGCCAAGATCTCGGTCGCGGCGGGAGAGGTCTATATCGACGCCATATCCGATTCGCCCGAGGAGCAGCGGCGGCTGGAGACGGAACTCACGCGGCGGGTTCCGGAGGGCGTGCGGCTGGCGTTATCCGTCTCCGCGCCCCGGCCGGTGATCACCCCGTTCACGGTGCGCGCGACCCTGGAGGACGGGCGGCTGTCCTTCGACGCCTGCTCGGCCGATTCCGAAGACGCGCTGGATGCGATCCGGTCCGCCGCCGTCGCCGCCGGAGCCGAGGGCCAGCTGGATTGCCGCCTTGGCCTGGGCTCGCCGTCGCCCGACTGGGGCCGGGCCGTGGCGCAAGGGCTGGCCGCGCTGCACGACCTGGGCGGGGGCACTCTCACCTTCTCGGACGCGGATGTGTCCCTTGTGGCGCTGCCCACGAGCGAGGCCCGCGAGTTCGATCGCATCGCGGCGGAACTGGACGGGGCGCTGCCTGCAGTCTTTGCTCTCGATGCCCAGCGCCCGGTGCCCGTGGCCGCCGAGACGCCTCAGGGTCCGCCCGAATTCACGGCCTCCCTGTCCGGGGAAGGGGCCGTGCGGCTGGGCGGGCGGATCGAGGACCGGCGCATGGGCGAGCTGGCCCGCGCCTTTGCCCAGGCGCGCTTTGGTGCGGGCGACGTGGCGCTGGCTGTGCGTCCGGGCGCGCAGGGGCTGCCCCCCGACTGGACCATGCGCGTGCTTACGGGGGTCGAGGCGCTGTCGCGCCTGCATGACGGCACCGTTACAGTCACGCCCGACCTCCTCACCGTGTCGGGCCGCACCGGCCACCGCGCCGCCCGCGACGAGATCGCCGCCCGCGCCATCGAGACGCTGGGGCCCGACGCCGCGCTCCGCATCTCCGTCACCTATGACGAGGCGCTGGACCCGCTGGCGACCCTGCCCTCGCCCGAGGAATGCTTGGCCAAGATTTCCTCGATCACTGCGGCCGCCAAGATCACCTTCGATCCAGGCAGCGCCACCATCTCCTCGGACGGCGAGCCCGTCATCGAGGCCATCGCCGAGATCCTCAGGAGCTGCTCCGACCTCCGGCTGCGGATCGCGGGCTATACCGACTCGCAGGGCCGTGAAGAGTCGAACCTCCGCCTGAGCCAGGAGCGCGCCGAGGCGGTGCTGTCCGCCTTGCGGGCGGAGCGGGTGCCGGTTCTGGGCTTCGAGGCGCATGGGTATGGCGAGGCGAGCCCCATCGCCTCCAACGAGACCGAGACGGGCCGCGAGGCCAATCGCCGGATTGAGTTCACCCTTTTGGGCGCTATGTCCTCCGGGCCCGCGCCGGCTGTTGGGGCATCCGAGGATCCGGCAGGCGGTGCAGCGGATGCCAGGGAGAGGCCTGTTCCTTCCGAGCCGATTATGGAGCAGCCCAATGCGCCCCCCCTGCGCCCCGAGGAGGTCGAAGATCGGGCCGCCCTGGAGGAGAGCCCTGAAGGCGAGGAGGCCGCAGTCGAGAACGAACAGGCTGCGGATACGTCGGCCGAGGAGCAGCCCGGTGCGACGGACGAGGATGGTGAAGAGGGCCCTGCACCGACCGTTGACCGCTTGACCGGGGCAGCCACGGTCAGCTCCGACGCGGACGAGCCTGTGGGGACGGCCTCTGCCACCCCAAGGGCAGAGCCTCGCCGCCCCTTGCAGGGACCCATGCCCGCCGTGGCCGAGGGGCCTCCGGTCGCACCCGGTCTGGTCGCGGCGGAGCCCTCCGAGGGGGAGGAGCTCGGCGAGGGGCCGGCGACCGGGGCCGAGGCGGTCGACTCCGCCGGGCCGACGGCCCTGGTCGGCCCCCTTCTGGAGCAACCGGATACGCCGCCATCTCGCCCGCAGGACGTTGAGGATCGCGCCCTGGACGAAGCTTCGCGGATCGATCCCGAGGAGGCCCTGGAGCAGATCGGCCAGCCCGATGGGACGGCCCCGGAGCATGTGCCCGCGGCCCCTGAAGGTGAGGATCGGGCTGGAGAGGATACCCAGGCTGCTCCCGAGGCATCGGACGAGGGTATCGCACGGGAGGGGAATGCTCCTGCCCGACCCGCTTCGACCGGTTCGGCGAGCGGAGCGGGCGCGGAAGGGCTTGCGCCCGGTGCCGCGACGTCCGAGGAACCTGCCGCAGAGGCTGGGGCCGGCGACCCGGCCGCCACGCTGCCGCTCCTTGGGGTCGGTGCCGGGGACGCGCCGGAGGCGGAGCCCGCGGCCCGGTAGGGCGCGGGGCCGTTTAGCAAGGACAGGGGCCATGAACCGGACAGAGCTCATCGTCGCGACCGCGGTCATCCTGTTCGCGACCTTTGCCCTGGGCTGGTTCGCGGGCTGGCTCGTCAACCGCTTCACCCGTGTGACGCGGGCCGAGATCGGAGAGCTCGACCGCATGGCGCAGGCTCTCCACGAGGCGGAGGAAACGCGCGATCAGGCGCTGGCCTATCTCGGCACCCGCGAGGCCGAGTTGGAAAACCGGGCTGCCCAAAGAGATGCGGAGCTGCGGGCCGCCATGGACGGCCTGCGCGATGCGCGGGCCGAGGCCGAGGGCCTGCGCAACTGGATCGAGCGCAACCACCGGCGCTAGGCGCTACTCCGAAGGGCCGAGAGGTCCGATGCGGTCCGCCCGTGCCGCCGCCGCGCGGATGAGCGCGAGGCCCTTTGCCGCACGGTCGGGGAGGATCGGCGTATCGGGCGAGCTGATGCGCTCTACCCGCACAGGCGTCAGGTGGAGGATGCGCTTGGGCCGGGTCGCGCCCGCCTCGGCGAGACGCAGCGCCGCTTGGGCGAAGCCCGCATCCCCGGGGGCGAGAAAGCGCGCTGGCCCCTCAATCCGCCAGCCCGTCCCGCCAGCGGCGTCGAGAAAGCCCGCCACGGCCCAGGGATTGATGCGCAGGTTCCGTGCGGTGGCCGGGGACAGCGTGTCGGCCAGCACCACGGCTTCGTCGCTCAGGGGCGCCCAGGCTTCCCTCGCGGCCATATGGGGACGACCCCGTGCATCCGTGCTTGCGAACCAGCAGATCCCGGCGCGTCCCAGATCATCGAGAATCGGATCGGTGAGCTTCATGGCACTCTCCATCTTCCGGCGCGCAATTATGCCGAATCACCCCCCGGCCGGGCAAGCCCCTCATGCGGCAGCGCGGCGTCAGTCCCTGCGTGGGGCGGCGGCGCGGCGCAGGCGGTCGTTGATCGCGCGTCCTAGGCCCGTCTCGGGGATCGGCGCCACCGCAATGCGCTGCGCCCCCATGGCGTCGAGCTGGTGGAGCGCGCCGAAGAGGTTCGCCGCCGCCTCCTGAAGGTCGCCGGAGGGGGACAGCGTGATCTCCCCCGGGACCGGACCGAAGCCCAGCATCACCTCGCCGGGCTTGGGCAGGAGGGCGTTGAGCCGAACCACCCCTCGGGGCGCGTAATGCGACGCCATCTGCCCCGGGGCCGCAACCCGCGCGGGATCGGTGTCGAGGATCAGCCGCTCGCCCAGTGCGGTCTCCAGCGCTTCCGTGGGCAGCCCCCCAGCGCGCAGAAGGCGTGGCCCGCCGTCCCCGAACCCTAGGATGGTAGATTCGAGTCCCACCGGGCAGGAGCCGCCGTCCAGCACCGCCGCGATCCGGCCCGAGAGGCCGCCCAGCACGTGATCCGCCGTCGTAGGCGACACCCGCCCCGAAGGGTTGGCCGAAGGCGCGGCGAGTGGTCGCCCGACCTCTTGCAGGAGCGTCCCGGCCAGCGGATGCGCCGGGGCCCGCAAGGCCACCGTGGGGAGGCCTGCGGTCACTAGCGGGGACAGTCCGGCCCCGTCGCGCAGGGGCAGCACCAGCGTGAGGGGCCCCGGCCAGAACGCGGCCATGAGGTCCCGCGCCCGCGCGGACGCCACGGCCAGCCGCTCCACCTCCTCGACGCCCGGCACATGGACGATCAGCGGGTTGAAGCTCGGCCGTCCCTTGGCGGCGTAGATGCCCGCGACTGCCTGCCCGTTTCCGGCATCGGCGCCGAGGCCGTAGACGGTTTCGGTCGGGAAGGCGACGAGGTCGCCCGCGCGCAGGAGGGCTGCGGCGTCCTCCACCCGATCCGGGGAAAGACGCAGCGTCGCGCGGGGCTCGGGGGCGGGATTCATGACGTGGCGTTCCGGTTTGAGCACTCCTCCCGCCCCTCTAGGCTCGGGGGCGCGCCTTGCCTAGCCCGCCTCGCCGCCGCCTCCGGGAGAGCCCATGCCCTATCGCTCGCCGCTTGCCGAACTGCGCTTCCACCTCCACCACGTCGCAGGCTATGCCCAGGTCGCCGCCACCGAACGCTTCGCCGACGCCACATCGGATACCTTGGACGCCGTCCTGTCCGAGGCCGCGCGCCTCTGCGACGAGGTCATGGCGCCGCTCAACCGGTCGGGCGACCTGCATCCCGCGCGGCTGGAAAACGGGGTGGTCCGCACCTCGCCGGGCTTTGCCGAGGGCTACCGCGCCATTGCCGAGGGCGGCTGGGTGGGGCTGTCGGCTCCGACGGACTGGGGTGGCGCGGGCCTGCCGCTGACGGTGGCCACCGCCGTTAACGACATGATGTCGGGCGCCTGCCTCGCGCTTCAGCTCAACCCGCTCCTATCGCAAGGGCAGGTCGAGGCTCTGGAGCGCCATGGCTCGCCGGAGTTGAAGCGCGTCTTCCTGCCGCGCCTTGTGTCCGGGGAATGGTCCGGCACGATGAACCTGACCGAGCCGCAGGCGGGGTCGGATTTGGGGGCGCTGCGGGCGCGGGCCGAACCGCAGGGCGACGGCACCTATCGGATCACGGGGGAGAAGATCTATATTTCTTGGGGGGACGCGGACTTCCTCCCCAATGTCTGCCACATGGTTCTCGCCCGGCTGCCCGACGGGGCGCCGGGGACGCGAGGCATCTCCCTCTTCATGGTGCCCCGGAACCTTCCCGACGGCGATGGGCACCCGGGCGAACGCAACGCGTTGCGGGTGCTCAAGCTGGAGCACAAGATGGGCCTGCATGGCTCACCCACGGCGGTCATGGCCTACGAGGGCGCCACGGGCTGGCTCGTGGGGCCACCGCATGGGGGCATGTCCGCGATGTTCACCATGATGAACAATGCGCGGCTGGGCGTCGGCGTTCAGGGGATCGGCGTGGCCGAGGCCGCGTTCCAGCAGGCGCTCGACTGGGCCACCACGCGCCGCCAGGGCCGGGCCGAGGGCAGCGGCGCCATCGTTGAGCACGCCGATGTGCGCCGGATGCTGGCCACGATGAAGGCCGACCTCTTCGCCGCCCGGGCCATCGCCCTCGACTGCGCGGTGGCGCTCGACATGGCGTCGGCGACGGGGGAGGCCCAGTGGGCGGCCCGCGCGGCGTTCCTCACGCCCATTTCCAAGGCCTTTGGCACCGACACGGGGCATGACGTGGCCCAGCTTGGGATCCAGGTCCATGGCGGCATGGGGTTCGTGGAGGAAACGGGCGCCGCCCAGTTCGCCCGCGACGTACGCGTGACGCAAATCTACGAGGGGACCAACGGCATCCAGGCGCTCGACCTCGTGGGCCGCAAGCTCATGGACGGGGGTGAGGCCGCCTATCGCCTTCTGGACGAGGTGGAGCGCGTGGCGCAGGGAGCCCGCACGGCCGCTCCCCAGTTGGCGGAACTCCTCTGGCAGTCCGCCGAGACGCTGCGCGAGACGACGGACTGGCTCCTCTCCCACGCGGAGGATCGCGGCGCGGGGGCCGTGCCGTATCTGCGCGCCTTTGCCCGGGTCCTGGGCGGACGGGCGCATCTTCAGGCGGCCCTCGCGGGGGATGAGGCGCGGCAACGGCTCGCGGCCTTCTACCTTCGCCGCCTGCTGCCCGAGCATGTCTCGCTCCTTGCACAGGCGCGGGACGGGGCGGCCTCGGTCATGGCAGTGACGCCCGCCGACCTCGCCTCCTGACGGGGTGCGGCATCCTGGCCGCCACGGTGGCTAGGCCTTCGCTCCGCAGGGGGCGTGACAGCAGGCGGGGGATCGTCTATCCCCGCGTCCGACCGTACGAAAAGGGAAGCCTCATGGCCCAGAAGATCCATCGCCCGGAGGAGGAAGGGGCCCTCGCCCGCGAGGCCCTCGCGAACTCCAAGGTCCACGTCACCTCCTACCACGAGCCCGGCACCATGGACATCACGCGCCAGCAGGAAACGTTCGTGACCTTCATGCGCTTCGCGACGCGCATGGCGATGGTCATCATCGTGCTGCTGATCTTCCTCGCCATCTTCAACGGCTGATGCGGCGTCGTGCGCTCCTTCTCGGCCTCGCCGCGCTTCCGGCGCTGGGGGCCTGCTCTCCCGGCACATCCGTCTGGGCGCCCGACGAGGCTGTGGAGCGCGCGCGGTACCGCGCCCCGGGGCCGACCTATCTCGCGCTCGTCACGGTGCGGAACGAAGGTGACGGCCAGGGCGCACATTCCGCGCTCCTCATCAGCGCGAGCGAGCGGGTGCTGTTCGACCCCTTCGGCGGCTGGAAGGATGCCGCCGTGCCCGAGCGCGATGACGTGCTCTTCGGTTTCTCGCCCGAGGTCGAGGCCCGCTACCTGAACTATCAGGCGGGCGGCGGCTACTACTACGTCCGCCAGGAGATCGCCGTTTCGCCCGAGGTGGCCGACCAGGCGCTCGCGCTGGCCAAGGGCTATGGTCCGGTCGGCATGGCGCAGTGCACCATTGCCGTGTCCAACGTCCTGAAGCAGCTACCGGGCTTTGAGTCCCTCAGAACGACCTGGTTCCCCGAGCATCTCTCGACCCGCTTCGCCAAGTTGCCGGGCGTCACTACGACGGAGCGGCATGGCCCCCCGATCCCGGCCGACGCGGGCTGAAGGCGTTGCCGCCCCGGATCGGGCGATGACGGCCCGAAGCCACCGATGATGCCACAGGACCGTCTGCCCGCCGTGGTCCTCGCGGGGGGCCTCTCCCGCCGGATGGGCGGAGGCGACAAGGGGCTCCTTCCGTTCGGCGATGGCACGGTTCTCGGGGCCGTGCTTGCCCGTCTCGCGCGCCAGGCCTCGCAGGTTGCGCTGAACGCCAATGGCGACCCGGCGCGCTTTGCGGATTTCGGGTTGTCCGTTCTGCCCGACCCCGTGCCGGGCCATCCTGGGCCGCTTGCCGGAGTCCTTGCCGCGATGGAATGGGCTGCAGGTCTCGGTGCGCCTGCCGTGCTGACCGTGCCCGGCGACGCGCCCTTTCTTCCGCAGGACCTCGTATCGCGGCTCCTTGGGGCTAGAGCGCCCGCCATCGCCTCTTCGTCGGGCCGCTCTCACCCTGTCGTGGGTCTCTGGCCCGTGGGGCTGGCCGTGCCTCTGCGCGAGGCGCTGGCCGAGGGCACCCGCCGCGTGGAAGCCTTCGCCCAGATGCATGGCGCGGTCGAGGTCGAGTTTCCGGTTCCGCCCGGCGGGATCGACCCATTCCTCAACCTCAATACGCCCGAGGATTTGGCAAAGGCCCGCCATTGGCTGCGCTAAGGGCTGGATTTCCGGGGCGTGCTGCTCACCATAGGCCCATGCGCATCACCCACGGGTTCAACGAGGACGACCGCCCCGCCATCGCCGCCCTTTACTGGGAGGCCTTTGGCGAGAAGCTTGGCCATGCGCTGGGGCCGCGCGACCGAGCGCTCCGCTTCATCGAGGGGGTGCTGTCGCCCGACCACGCCGTCTGCGCCTGGGACGACACGGGCACCCTTCTGGGCGTTGCGGGGTTTAAGACGCCGGACGGCTCACTCGTCGGGGGGGATTTCGGCGACATGGCCCGGACCTATGGCCGCTGGGGCGCGCTCTGGCGTCTTGGGCTGCTGGCGCTCCTGTCGCGGGACACGGAGAACGCGCGCTTCCTCATGGACGGCCTCGTGGTAGCGCCCGAGGCACGCAGCCAAGGTATCGGGAGCCGCCTCCTCGACGCCATTGCCGAGGAAGCGCGCGCCAGAGGCTTCCGCGAGGTGCGCCTCGATGTAGTGGAGGAGAACGACCGCGCCCGCGCGCTCTACGAACGTCGGGGGTTTCGCCCTGTCGCGCGCCATTCGACGGGGCTGCTGCGTTATGTGTTCCGCTTCCGCGGGGCGACGACGATGGTGCTCCGCCTGTCCTGACCCGGGCCCGAATTACCCGGAGTCGCGCCCGTTCGCCTTGGCGCGCGGACGGCTACCCCGGTCAGGCGTAGGAGACGGCGAGCACCTCGTAGGTCTTTTCTCCGCCGGGAGTGCGCACCTCGACGCTGTCGCCCACGACCTTGCCGATGAGTGCGCGCGCGAGGGGAGACCTGATGTTGAGGCGGCCCTTCTCGATGTCGGCCTCGTATTCGCCGACGATCTGGTAGCTCTTCTCCTCGTCCGTGTCCTCGTCCACGAGCTTGACGACCGCACCGAACTTGATGGACCCCGACAGCCGGGACGTGTCGATCACCTCCGCAAGGGAAATCACGCCTTCGAGCTCCTTGATCCGCCCTTCGATGAAGCTCTGCTTCTCCTTGGCGGAATGGTACTCGGCGTTTTCGGACAGGTCGCCATGCGCCCGCGCTTCGGAGATGGCCGCGATGATCTCGGGGCGCTCGACCGACTTCAGGTGCTTGAGCTCGGCCTCGAGCTTGTCGAAGCCGGCGCGGGTCAGCGGAATCTTTTCCATGGGTCCTTCCGGGGCTCACCGGCCAAAAAGAGAACAGTTCATAACCCGCCCTGCCCACCCGAAGTCAAGGGCATGGGCGGCACGTGCCCGGAATGGGGCCTGCAACACCGCGTCGCATTTGCGCTTTCCTTCGGGAATGTCTACCTCAGGCACCCGAAAAGGGAAGGGACGAGAGATGGCCGACGTGCAGCGTGAATCCATGGACTACGACGTCGTCATCGTGGGCGGGGGGCCGGCGGGTCTGTCGGCGGCGATCCGGCTCAAGCAGCTCGACCCCGACCTGTCGGTGGTGCTGCTGGAGAAGGGCAGTGAGGTCGGCGCGCATATCCTGTCGGGGGCGGTTCTCGACCCTGTGGGCCTTAACGCGCTCATCCCCGACTGGAAGGACAAGGGCGCGCCGGTCCAGACCGCCGTGACCGAGGACAGCTTCTACATTCTGGGCGAAGGCGGGCGGGTCCGTATCCCCGGCCGGGCCATGCCGCCCCTGATGAACAACCACGGGAACTATATCGTCTCCATGGCCAATGTCTGCCGGTGGCTTGCCACCCAGGCCGAGGCGCTGGGGGTGGAGATCTTCCCCGGCATGTCCTGCTCCGATCTCGTCTGGGGCGAGGGCGCAGACGGCCAGCCCCGGCTCACGGGCGTGATCGCGGGCGAGTTCGGCAAGGTGGACGACGGCACCTTCGACGGCGTTCCGGGTCCTAACTATGAGCCTGGCATGGAGATCCGCGGCAAGTACGTCATGCTGGCCGAAGGCGTGCGCGGGTCGCTCTCCAAGCAGGTCATCGCTCACTACAAGCTCGACGAGGGTCGGGAGCCCCAGAAGTACGGTCTTGGCATGAAGGAGATCTGGACCGTGCCCGAGGGCCGCATCCAGGCGGGCAAGGTCGTCCACACCATGGGCTGGCCGCTCTCCAAGGGCACGGGCGGAGGCGGCTTCCTCTATGCGCTGTCGGACACCGAGGTCTATGTGGGCTTCGTCGTCCACCTGAACTACCGCAACCCGTACCTTTATCCTTATGGCGAGTTCCAGCGCTTCAAGCACCACCCGCTCATCGCGGAGATCCTGACGGGCGGCAAGCGCACGGCCTATGGCGCGCGGGCCATCAACGAGGGCGGTTGGCAATCTCTTCCCAAGCTCGCCTTCCCGGGCGGCCTGCTGCTGGGCTGCGCCGCGGGCATGGTGAACGTGCCCCGCATCAAGGGCAACCACAACGCCATGCTGTCGGGCATCCATGCCGCCGAAGTCGCGCAGGCGGCCATCGCCGCAGGGCGTGAAGGCGACGTACTGGCGGATTATGACAGCGTCGTGCGCACCGGCGCCATCGGTCGCGACTTGCGGGCCGTGGCCAACGTGAAGCCGCTCTGGAGTCGATACGGTCTCATGGCGAGCCTCGGCGTGGGCGGCCTCGACATGTGGGCGCAGACCCTGCTGAACCGCTCGGTCCTGGGCTCCATCGCGCATGGCAAGACCGACGCCGAGGCGACCGAGCCCGCGGCTTGGCACAAGCCCATCGACTATCCCAAGCCTGACGGGAAGCTGTCTTTCGACCGGCTGACCAACGTGGCCTTCTCGGGCACCAACCACGACGAGGCGCAGCCCGCGCATCTGAAGCTGAAGGACCCGCATATCCCAATTCTGACGAACCTGCCGCTCTATGCCGAGCCTGCCCAGCGTTACTGCCCCGCGGGTGTCTACGAGGTGGTCCAGGAGGAAGCCGGGCCGAGGTTCCAGATCAACTTCCAGAACTGCGTCCACTGCAAGACCTGCGACATCAAGGATCCATCTCAGAACATCGTCTGGACGGTGCCCCAGGGCGGCGACGGGCCGAACTACCCGAACATGTGAAGGGGCGCCTCCGGGGCTGGCCGGGAGTTTGCTCGGCCAGCTCCTCTCACACAGGGATGCAGGCGAATGCTTGGGCCATCACGCCTGCTAGGCGACGACGCGTTGGAGCTTGTGGAGGCTATCACCAAGAGCTTCGGCGTGGAGAAGACAATCCTTGTCCGGTGGCTTCGACGTCCCGACGTCGCCAAGCTACTTGGCCCGTACTGACCTGGGCGTGGCCTCAGTCACACCCCCGATTTCCCAACTGAGGCCGCTCAGGCGCGGCTCTGGCCTTTGACCTGTCCACGCCACGATCCGCACACCTGCTACTACGGCGTCTTGAGCATCCTTCTTCGGGCTCGCGCGTCTGATAAGGCCTTTCCTATCAGGTATCGCAGGTTTCAACCTGCTTGATCCGCCTCTGAACGTGGTGCTCGCGCGGCCAGCGCCTGCGACGCCCCGAACGCTGTCAACAGCGCGTGAATGGGCGCAGGATTCCGCCGTTTTCTCTAATGGCCGCTCGCCGCATGATTGCGCCGGTCAGTCCCCACTCATAACCTCGCGGCTCAGGGACCGTGCGAAGGATCGAAACAGTGCAAGCAACGTGGCGGAGGGGCGCCTTCCTCGGGGGCTTGGCCTTGGCGACCGGACTTTGGGGCGCGGCCCTGGCCCAGACGGCTCCGGGCGAGGTTCCCGAGACAACCGTGGCCGCGACGCCCGCGGCCCAGGCGGAAGCTGGCACGTACCTCGCTGCGCGGGCAGCCGGGATCGCGGCCGATCTTCCGGTCGCAGCCGACTACTTCGCCCGTGCCCTCGACCGTGATCCGAGCAATCCGAGGCTCCTCGAGGGGGCGCTTTCGGCCAATCTCGGCCTTGGCCGTCTGGAGGAGGCGCGCGCCCTCGCCGACCGCATGATCGAGGCCGGGATCGACAGCCCAACAGCCAACCTCACCCGCGCGGTGTCCTTTGCCGCCCAGGAGGATTGGCGTGCCCTTCTGAGCGACCTTGAAGCCGGACGCAGTGCCGGGCCGCTGGTGGACGGGCTGGAACGCGCCTGGGCCTGGGCTGGCCTTGGGGACGATGCGGCGGCGCAGTCAGCTTTCGACGAACTGGCCGCCGCGCCAGGGATGCGGGCCTTTGGCCTCTACCACAAGGCGCTCGCCCTCGCGGCCTCTGGCGATCTGGCCGGGGCCGAGGCCATCTTGGCGCTCCCCGAATCCGAAGGGATGCAGCGGTCCCGCCGCAGCCTGCTCGCCCATGTGCAGGTCTTGGGCGCGCAAGGCCGTCCCGAAGACGCTCTGGCCCTTCTCGATTCCGTCCCCGCCCTCGCTTCGGATGCCGCGCTCCTCGACATGCGCGCGCAACTGGAAACGGGCGAGCCGGTTGAGTTCACAATGATCGCCTCCCCGGCCGAGGGGCTGGGGGAGGCGTACCTCAACATCGCAGCGCTTCTGGCCGAGGGCGAGGATGCCGCCGTGGCGCTGCTTTACGCCCGAGCGTCCCTGCTCCTCGATCCGAGCGAAGCGGAGGCCGCGCTGCTGGCCGCTGGGCTCCTCGAACGCCTGGAGCAGCCCGCTCTTGCACGCGAGGTCTATGGCCTCGTGCCGCCCGACCACCCCGCCTATGTCGCGGCCGAGCTCGGCCGGGCTCGCGTCCTGCGGAGCGAGGAGGAAGAGGCCGCGGCCTTGGAAGTCCTCTCGCGCTTGGCACAGCAGCGCTCGGACCTGGCCGAGGTGCAGTCGGCGCTGGGCGACCTCCTGCGCAGCATGGAGCGCTGGGCCGAGGCCGAGGCCGCCTATGACAAGGCCGTCGCCTTGCAGGACGCCGACTCCACCGGGCTTTGGTACCTGCACTTCATGCGGGCGTTGGCGCGGGAGGCGCAGGACGACTGGACGGGCACGGAGGCCGACCTGCGCCGTGCGCTCGAACTCAACCCCGAGCAGCCGCAGGTCCTGAACCATCTGGGCTACTCCCTGGTGGAGCGTGGCGAGAAGCTGCCCGAGGCGCTGTCGCTGCTTGAGCAGGCGGTGGCGTTGCGCCCCGATTCCGGAGCCATCGTGGACTCGCTCGGCTGGGCGTTCTTCAAGCTTGGCCGCTATCCCCAGGCGGTGACGGAGCTGGAGAAAGCTTCCTCCCTTCTCCCTACCGATCCGGTCATCAACGACCACTTGGGCGACGCCTACTGGGCCGTGGGCCGCCAGCGCGAGGCCCGCTTCCAGTGGAGCCGCGCCCTGAGCCTGGAGCCCACGCCCGAGGACGCCGAGACGATCCGCCTCAAGCTCGCGGACGGGCTGACCCTTTCCCCCGTCGCCGCCGAGGCCGCGTCCCTGCCCCTGGACGCGTCGGGTGGATAAGGGCTTCGCACCGGCCAAGGTGAACCTCGCCCTGCATGTCACCGGACGGGGCAGGGACGGCTATCACCAGCTCGACAGCCTCGTGGTCTTCGCCGGGGTCGGGGACCAGCTCTCGGCCACCCCGTCGCGCGACCTAACCCTGTCGGTGAGCGGCCTGTTCTCCGCAGGGGTGCCCACGGGGGAGGAGAACCTCGTCCTGCGCGCTGCACGCGCCCTGCGCGCCGCTCGAGGCATCGAGAAGGGCGCCGTGATCCGGCTCGTGAAGAACCTGCCCCATGCGGCGGGCGTGGGCGGGGGCTCCTCGGACGCTGCCGCGACCCTGCGCCTCCTGGCCGGGCTGTGGGGCGTGGA
>CADCUU010000215.1 GCA_902805995.1 uncultured Rubellimicrobium sp. | reverse complement strand
CCCCCGTGTCCCGGACCACTACGATGTCCTCCAGCCGGACCCCGAAGCGGCCCTCAAGGTAAATGCCCGGCTCGATCGAGAACACGTGTCCGGATCGGCCATGATTTGGCGCGGATCGCCAGGATCCGCAACTGGATCATAGCCGACAAGGGTGCGATGGAACGGTGACGAGCCGTAGCCCCGGGTGCGCCGACGGACGCGGGAAGGCAGCCGCCGAGCCGTTCATGCAGTCACCCAGGGCGTGACCGAGGTTCCTCCGAAGATCATCTCTCGGGGCAGCTGGAAGATGAAGTAGGGGTTGATTGCTGGGAGAGCGCTGATCGCGTCCAACCGGGCGGAATGCTCGGGGCTTAGCCGGACTTTCATTGCCGCCAAGTTGTCTGTCACCTGCTGAGGCCGGCTCGCGCCGATGAGCAGCGAGCTCATACCGGGGCGGGACAGCACCCACGCCAGCGCCACCTGCGCCATGGAAAGGCCGAGTTCGCCCGCGACGTCGCGGACCGTGTCGACGATGCCGAAGTTCCGCTCGGTGAACAGCATCCCGCCGTAAGGATTGTCGCCGCTCAGCCGGTCCCTCGCCTGGCCGTCCCCACTGGTGGAGCGGTCGGGGAGCGCCGCCGCCCGGTTTGCCTCAGCGAGCATTTCGCGCCCGTACTTGCCCGTCAGCAGCCCGCCCGCGAGAGGGCTCCAGGGCATCATCCCCAGGCCGAACTCCTGCGCCATGGGCAGGAGATCCAGCTCGAACCCGCGGTCGACCAAGGACCAGGCGTTTTGCAGGCCGACCGGGCCCGGCAGGCCATGTGCGGCGGCCAGGGTGGCGAGTTTGGCCACATACCAGGCCGGTGTGTTGGAGAAGCCGTAATAGAGGATGTCGCCCCGCGCCACGGCGTCGGTGAGGGTCCGCAGCACCTCCTCGGCTGGGGTGGTCCGGTCCCAGACATGCATCCAATAGAGGTCGATCCGATCGGTGCCGAGCCGGCGCAGCGAGCCCTCGATCCCTTGGCGGATGTTGAAGGCCCCGTTCCCGCCATGCATCGGGTGCCCTTGCGACCGCGAGAAACCCGACTTCGTTGAAACCACGAGCCGGTCCCGGATCCCGCTGTCCTTCAGGAAGCGGCCCAGCATCGCCTCGCTCTCGCCGCCGCTGTAGACATCGGCTGTGTCGAGCAGGTTGCCCCCGGCTTCGACATAGGTGTCGAAAATGGCGCGGGCCTCCCTCTCGTCGCTGCCCCAACGGCCGGCCCCGAAAGTCATCGTGCCGAGGGCCAGGGGGCTGACGATCAGGCCCGACCGGCCAAAGGTGCGATAGTCTGTCATCCGCATCGAATGTCTCCTTCACTGGGGCCACTCCGGTGGCGCGGTCCGGAAGGTAGGGGCGGGCCGGATTGTTGATTAGCCGTTTCCCATGCCATAAGCCTGTGAGATAATCTCAGCAATGGCTCGACAGCCCCTCAACGATCTTGCCGCCTTTGCCGCGGTGGCCCGTGTCCGCAGCTTCACCGCCGCGGCGGCCGAGCTTGGCGTGTCGCCCTCGGCCCTCAGCCACGCGATGCGTGGTCTGGAGGAGCGTCTCGGCGTCCTGCTCCTGGCGCGTTCCACGCGCTCGGTGGCTCCCACTGAGGCGGGAGAGGCCTTGCTCGAACGACTTGGCCCGGCGCTGGTCCAGATTGACCAAGGCCTGACGGCTCTCTCCGCCCGGCGCAGCGAGCCCGCCGGTGTCGTCCGCCTGACGACCTTTCACTGGATCGCTTCCACGCTTCTGGCGCAGCGCCTGCCTGCGTTCCTGGCCCGGCACCCGGACATCCGGGTCGAAGTCAACGTAGACGACGGACTCACTGATATCGTCGCCTCCGGGTTCGACGCCGGCATCCGCCTGGGAGAGACTGTCGAGAAGGATATGATCGCTGTCAGGATCGGCCCGCCGCTGCGAACGGTCGTTGTGGCCAGGCCCGAGTATTGGCAGGCCCATGGCAGGCCGGGGCATCCCCGGGACCTGCAACGGCATCGCTGCATCGGCTACCGCAACGTGTCGAGCGGGACGTTGATGCCTTGGGAGTTCGAGAAGGACGGAACGGCCTTGCGGCAGCAGGTGACTGGTCCGCTCGTCTGCAACTCCTCCGATCTCGCGCTGGCTGCCGTGCGCGCCGGGCTGGGCGTCGGATGGGCCATGGAGCAGGATGTGGTCGAGGACATCGAGGCAGGGCTGCTCGAGCCGGTCCTCGACGACTGGTCCCAGCCCTATCCAGGCGCGTTCCTTTACCATCCGAGCCGACGGCAGGTTCCGCCGCCCCTGCGCGCGCTGATCGACTTCCTGAAGGGCTGACGTCGCGTCCTCTGGGCAGGTGTCGGGGCCGAGCGATCCAGCCCGTCGCCCGCGACCCACGATGTCATGTCGGCGGATCGGAACTGGACGCCAACAACACCCGCTCTGCAACTTTGCCACATATCGTGGCGGGATCCGCCAAATGCGAGGAGATCCCAATCGGGCGCCCGACATGATGCATGCCGCGCCATCGGATCGTGCGGGATCCGGCCCTCATGGCAGAACATGCCCTTCCGCCTTCACAGCTCGTTGGGCAGATGCCACAATCTGCTTGGATGGCTGCACGTCCGCAAGGATCAGCCCAAGTCAGAGGAGCCGCGACCTTGGCCGTGACCTGCACCCACTTAGACACGATCGCCGAAGTGATGCCCAGCGCCCGGGGCTGCGAGGAGTGCCTCCGGACCGGAAGCCGGTGGGTCCATCTGCGCCTCTGCCGCACTTGCGGGCACGTGGGTTGCTGCGACAGCTCGCCCAACCGCCATGCGACGGCGCACTTCCACGCCACCGGCCACCCGATCATCGAGGGCTACGACCCGCCTGAGGGCTGGGGCTGGTGTTACGTGGACCGCATGGAGGTCGACGTCGGACAGCCTACCCCGCAGTCGGGTCCCATCCCCAAGTTCGGCTGACCTCCAGCGTCGTGGCTGACCGACCTGCCCAATTGGAGAGGTGGCCCCACGGCGATCCCGTTGTACTCGTCCGGTTCGCTACGGAACCTCACCCTTCGCTGGAGTCCTCCCGATGACCGACGCTTCTGCAGACCAGAGAGTTCTCGGACCTCGGCACGAGCAGGCCTTCCCGCGTCTTTCTCCTACCGAGATCGACCGACTTCGTCGCTTCGGCGAACTCCGGACTTACAGCGACAACGAGCGCCTCTTCAGTGCTGGGCAGCCCGGGCTTGGCCTCTTCGTGGTTCTCCGGGGGTCGGTAGCCATCACGCATCCCGACGGACTGGGCCACACGATTCCCATCGTCGAGCAGGGTGAGGGTCAGTTCCTGGCCGAAATCGGCGCGCTTTCCGGGAAGGCTGCCCTTGTCGACGGCTGGGCCCGCGGCGAGGTTGAGACCTTGGTCCTCTCGCCTGCGGGGCTGCGCGCGGCATTGGTGGCGGAAGCCCTACTGGGTGAGCGCATCATGCGCGCGCTCGTGCTGCGCCGCGTGTCGCTCATCGAGACCGGCGCAGGGGTGCTCCTGATCGGGCAGCCCGACGATCACGCGACGGCCCGCCTTTTGGGGTTCCTGACCCGCAACGGCATGCCGCACCGCCTGCTGGCGCCGGACGACGTTCAGGTCTACGACATCATCGCCGCTCATCCGGGCGACGTGCTGCCTATTGCCGTGACGCCAGAGGGTCGCGTTCTGGAGCGTCCCGACGAGGCGCGGCTTGCAGCGGCGATCGGTATGACGACCCCCGGGGACCTGAACGGTCGCCGCTTCGACGTGGCCATCGTCGGAGCCGGTCCGGCCGGACTCGCCGCCGCGGTCTATGCTACCTCCGAAGGGCTGTCGGTTGTGGTTCTCGACAGCCGCGCCTTCGGCGGGCAGGCCGGGGCCTCCGCCCGCATCGAGAACTATCTGGGCTTTCCCACCGGCATTTCGGGCCAGGCGCTCGCCGGGCGCGCCTTCACGCAGGCGGTCAAGTTCGGTGCCGAGATGGCGGTGCCCATGACTGTGAGCCGGCTCGACTGCGAGGACGCCGAGGACGGCCGGCTCCGGCTCGATCTTGAGGGCGACGGATCCATCGAGGCCCGCGCCGTGGTCCTCGCGGCCGGCGCGCGCTACCGTCGGCTCGAGGTCGAGGGTCTCGAGCGGTTCGAGGGGCGCGGGATCTCGTACTGGGCCTCGCCCATCGAGGCGCGCATGGCTCTCGGGCAGGAGGTCCTGCTCGTCGGCGGCGGCAACTCGGCCGGGCAGGCGGCGGTGTTCCTGTCCGAACATGCCGCGCGTGTGCGAGTTCTTGTCCGACGCCCCCTCGAGGAGACCATGTCACAATACTTGGTCGACCGGATCGCCGCGGCGGCCAACATCGAGGTGATCGTCGGCGCCATGGTGACTGGCCTCGTTGGACGGGAGAGCCTTGAGCGAGTCCGCTGGCGGGGACCTCAGGGCGAAGTCGAGGAGCCTGTTCGCCACCTCTTCCTGTTCATCGGAGCCGATCCTGCCTCAGGCTGGCTCGACGGCTGCGGCGTGCTGCGCGAGCGGGGCTTCGTGGCGACGGGTGACACCATCCCGCCGGACGCATTGGGAGTCCACTCCATCTGGCGCCATCGCCGGCCAGCGCCGCTTGAGACCAGCGTGCCGGGCGTGTTCGCCTGCGGCGACGTGATGGACAAGATCTACCGCCAGGCGGTCACCGCGGCCGGAACCGGCTGCATGGCCGCGCTCGATTCGGAGAAGTTCCTCGCCGAAGCCGACTTCGAAGCTTCGGAAGCCGCCTGATTTTCTAGGGGAGTTCGCCGAGCGC